>NZ_BAAAEH010000021.1:0-121095 GCF_039522915.1 Sphingomonas oligophenolica | reverse complement strand
ATCAGCAGGGTGAATCACAACCCAACCCTTTTGAAAAGACCCCGCCCGGAAATCTGCCCCGGTTACGGTGCTGGCTGATATCGGATAACAGCCAGGTAACAGCCAGCTATCAGCCAGCATAACAGCCAGGTTTTTCGCCGGAACAGCCAGGAACAGCCAGGTAACAGCCAGCTCCCCTCGGACCCGGGATGGGGTTGTGATTCAGTCATGAGAAAGAGCGAGGGCTGGCAGGCCAGCCCGGTTCCACGCTGCGATAATCCGGATCTCGTTTGAATCGGGTGCGAAGGACGATGGGTAATGGTGTTTCGCGTTAGCGATGCAGCTTACGGGTCTCGCGTCGTATTTGGCGAATGACCGCAAGGCGCCGATCTGGTGGTTCAGGGTATGCCTGCGGCTGCGCTCAGATCTGTAGTCGATCCGCCAGATCGCGCTCCCGAATATCGCCGTCCATTAGTATCTTGGAGAGCGGCCGGCCCGAACGGCTGGGTGTGGGACTTTCCTGCCGTTCACAGAGATCGCTGAGAACGACGGCTCCAATCAGAAGCGGAGGTCGGTCTTCGGTCGATCGAGCGATACCTTCGTGAATTCCGCGCTGTAGCGCCTCCCCATCGTCTTCCGTACCGTCCGTCCCTCACGTCGAGATTAGCCACCTGTAGATACCCGGCGGCGCCTCATTTCCGCGAATGCCGACCTGTCAGGTTCTTTGGCGATCCACTATAGGCGGGCAAAGGAAGCGGGATATCGGTGATGGATGACGCGGATCGGCAGAACTACGTTTCACCCTCTAAGGAGTGGGACGTTTTCCTGTCCCATGCGAGCGAGGACAAGTCCTACGTTCGCGCTGTTGCCGCTGGCCTTGCCAAGCGAGGCATCACCTACATTCTCGACGAACGTGATTTCGTGGCGGGCATGTCGCTCAGGGGCCAAGTCGATTCCGCGATCCTGAACTCCTATCTCGGAATCCTTTTTGTCAGCTCTCATTTCATGAGGAAGCGCTGGACCCGCGAGGAATTCGACGGCCTGTTTACCCTGGAAGACGGAGGGCAGACCAAGATCATGCCTGTCTGGCTCGGCGTGGACATAAAGGCGGTTGCAAATTTTTCGCCGATGTTGGCGTCTCGTCTCGCGATCGTGGCCGATGAGGATGCTGACGTAACCGCCGGGACGATCGCCCGCCATCTAGAGCAGCTCTTCACGATCAATGAAAGTTGGGGGCAGATGGTGAGGACGGACACGTTGTGTCTTCCTTGGGTAGGCACCCCGATGTTCCATCGTAAATCCCTTAAGATTCTTGACGATTATTTGCCGTATTTCTGGGTACCGCGGCGCTTCGAGAATGAGTTGCCGGGTTTTCAGGAGGCGGTCCCGATCCGGGTCTGCGATACGGTCATCGATCCGACCGGCTATGACGGCAGATGCGTTATCGTGATAGGTTGGCAATCGCTGGTGCAGATCTATCAGCGTCGCGACCATGGTCTGCGGGAATGGGTTTTCCAGCTCACGACGAATGAGCCAGGCTATGCGCAGTCCATCATGTATGTCCGTTGCGCAGGCCCTGTGGATGAGGGCAGCGGCTGGCCCACATCGCCTCAGGGAGATTTGACGATAGTTGTCGGCTATATCGTTGCCCATGGCGCGATGATCCTGGCTGACGGTTCGATCGCAAACGCGTCATACCTGGTAGCAGCGAAAGTCCATCATGCTCCGCCCGTCTCTTAGTTCGTGATGGTGTGCTGGCCTCATTCGTCGGATCAGGCAAAATCCCGCTAAAGCCAACTTCCGAATTATTTACCCCGAGTGAATTTTGTAACGCTGTCATTCCATTTTGGTACCGGAGGTTAGATGCAATATCCCCCGAAGCACCGCGTATGACTAGCAAATTGGGTGATTGATCTTGTCCGACTTTGTCCGGAATATGGTCTGCTCCCGTTGCACGAGAGAGTTCAGCTGGCGTATCGATAGGCCGCATGACTATCTATTTTGATCGATCAGCCCTCCATCCCAATGGCGCCAAAGCCTTGAATGAAGAAGCTGAGGCAATCGCGCTCCTTTTCGAATCGAAGCCGCTTCAGCCGTCGCCGCCGCCCGCATTTGAGACACAAAGGGAGATCGGCCCGACGATCACTGAGGAGGATATTATCGGCGAGCCGATCATGAGTTGGACCGATCTTAAGGGTCGGGCCGTTGGCCGGTATTTCGTCCGCGACGGGCAGGAAGTTGCCCTGCGCAACGGCAATTATCTCCAGTTTCGCAAGCTGGTCGAGAAGGTAGCGGGAAAGAAACCGTTCAATCTGGGGTTGAGCCTCGAATTTCTAGAGGAGCAAACCTTTCTCTGGCTGCAGGCGGCAAGGCTCGGTTCGAATGACCAGAGCCTTTGCGATCATTTGCTCGACAGATGCGAGGCGGCCGTGTCGCTCCACGACATGGCCGTCCCAATCGCATCGATCGAGGTCGAACGCGCGTTCAAACTCGGAAACATCCGAATATCACCGTTTGATGTTCGGAGGCTTGAGCGCTGGAAGACAAAGTTGCTTCAGAAAAATGACGCCGATCTGGAAGCGCTCTCTGCGATCGAGGAACGATTCCAAAGCTTGCGCAAGCAATTGGCGGGCTCGACCCTGATCGAGGTGTCGATCCTCGGCGAGAAAAAATTCGTGGAAGCAGAAGCGATCCGTATTGCAGACGAGGCCGCATCGGTACTGAGATTCCTTTCCCCAGCCGCTATCATTTCAAATCTGGCCTTTCCCTGCCATCCACTCGGCAGTGAGCACAGGCCCCTTAAGACGATCCTCCATCTCGCAGAGGGAGAGATTGCGGGGCTCACCACAGGACTGAGGCAACAAGGCTTGCACCACTGGGGACTGCAATTTGCGGATCTCAGCGAAAAAATGAATGCTGGTCTTCGGAACATCGCGGCTTTCTTTTCCGATCGCCACCTTACGGATCACGAGCAGCGCGTAAAAAGTGCTCTACTCTCCTATTCGAGAGGCGTGGCTTCCTATGATCCGAACGAGCGACTGATCTATGCGATGTTCGCCTTGGAGCACCTCCTGTTGAAGGATGGAAGTGAACCGATCCAGCAGAATGTGGGAGAGCGCATCGCCTTCTTGATCGAACAAGATCCTAAAAGGAGAAAGGCCGTCGTCTCGAATTTCAAGAAGGCCTATCAGTTACGCTCCCGCTATGTGCATCATCTCAATTCGGTTGAAAATGAGGAGGCGCTACAGGAATTTTATAAAAACATTTTTGTTTTACTGTACACGGCGATTGCAGACATGAAAATCCATTCAAACCATGGAGCATTCCTGGATCACATCGATAATAAGAAGTTCTCTTAATCTCAGCTGTCAAGTGCACGGGCCATTCTTGATCTCAGCTGCGACCGAGAAGCGGCCATTCTTATAATTGGTAGCGCGCTATTGGTCGGAAACCGACGTCGCCTCTGCGGGGACCAGCCGCCCCTACGGGGACCAATGCAAGAGCCTGATCCCTAGAACGCCGCAATCCCGGTGATCGCCCGCCCGAGGATCAGCGCGTGGACATCGTGTGCGCCCTCATAGGTGTTGACCGTCTCGAGGTTCATCAGGTGCCGCATCACCTGATATTCGCCGCTGATGCCGTTGCCGCCGTGCATGTCGCGGCTGGCGCGGGCGATATCGAGCGCCTTGCCGACATTGTTGCGCTTGACGATCGAGATCATCTCGGGCGCGAATTTGCCCGCGTCCATCAGCCGCCCGACGCGCAGGCTGGCCTGGAGCCCCAGCGCGATCTCGGTCTCCATGTCGGCGAGCTTCTTCTGGTAGAGCTGGTTGGCGGCGAGCGGCCGGCCGAACTGCGCGCGGTCGAGGCCATATTGGCGGGCGGCATGGAAGCAGAATTCAGCCGCGCCCATCGATCCCCAGCTGATCCCGTAGCGGGCGCGGTTGAGGCAGCCGAACGGGCCCTTCAACCCCTGCACGTCGGGGAGCAGGGCGTCTTCACTCAGCTCGACCCCGTCCATCATCACCATGCCGGTGATCGAGGCGCGCAGGGAGAGCTTGCCCTCGATCTTCGGCGTCGACAGGCCTTTCATGCCCTTGTCGAGGATGAAGCCGCGGATTCCGCCGCCATGGGCATCCGACTTGGCCCAGATCACGAAGACATCGGCGATCGGCGCGTTCGAGATCCAGGTCTTGCTGCCGCTTAGCCGATAGCCGCCATCGATCTTCTCGGCGCGGGTGCGCATCCCGCCGGGGTCGGAGCCGGCATCGGGCTCGGTCAGCCCGAAACAGCCGATCCATTCGCCCGAGGCAAGCTTGGGCAGATATTTCCGCTTCTGTTCCTCGGAGCCATAGGCGTAGATCGGGTACATCACGAGGCTCGACTGAACGCTCATCATCGAACGGTAGCCCGAATCGACTCGCTCCACCTCGCGCGCGACCAGGCCGTAGGACACATAGGACGCGCCGACGCCGCCATATTCCTCGGGAATGGTCGGGCCGAGCAGGCCGAGTTCGCCCATTTCGCGGAAGATCACGACGTCGGTCACCTCGTTGGCGAACGCATCGATGATCCGCGGCGCCAGTCTTTCCTGGGCATAGGCGCGCGCGGTGTCGCGGATCATCCGCTCGTCGTCCTCGAGCTGGTCGTCGAGGAAGAAGGGGTCGGCCCAGTCGAAGGCGGCGGTGGTGGACATTTTGGAATCTCCTTGGCGCCCCGCTGCCAGCGAGGGAACGGGTTTGCAACCACACCGTTCGTCCTGAATAGCGCCTGAGCTTGTCGAAGGCGCGTATCGAAGGGCATGGTTCTGGCCGAAACGGTGCTTCGATACGGGTCTTCGACTTCGCTCAGCCCCTACTCAGCACGAACGGTTGAGATAGTGGCAGTCGAAATGATTGACGCTCACAAGCCAAGCACCCGATCGTCGAACAGCCCGAACGCCAGGGTCGAGGCATAGAAGGCGACGGCCTTTTCGCGCGGCATGGTGCTCGCCCATTTCCGCATGTCGAAGGCGGCGTTCTGGAGCGCCATCAGCGCCTGGCTGGCGACCAGGGCATCGACCGGGCGGATCGACCCTTCGGCGATGCCGTCCATCATCGTCCCGGCAAAACGGCGCGCGATCCGATTCGACCGCTCAACCATCGCCCGGCGCACGGTGGCCGGCAGCCCGGAAAGGGCGGTGGTGCGCAGGAGAGGCCCCCGTTCCGAGAATTGCACGTCGAGCAGGGTGGCGATCGTGCTGGTCAGCCGATGCCAATGGCTTTCGCCGCGTTCGTCGGCGAGGCGCTGCGCATCGGCGATCGTATCGAAGCTGCGTTTGTAGCAGGCGATGACGAGATCGTCCTTCGCATCGAGGTGATGGTAGAAGCTGCCCTTGGTGACGTTGAGCTCCGAGGCGATCTTCTGCACCGAGGCGCCGCGATAGCCCAGCTCGTTGATCAGACGCGTCGCGGCAAGCAGAAAGGCCTCGCGGCCGGGCTCGGGCTCGTCATGGGCGAGGTCGATCAGCTCGGGCGACCAGCCCTGATCCGGGCCGGCGATGCCATGCTCGAATACGTCCATCAGGCGCGCCTCGATCCGGTCGAACTGGTCGACCTCGTAGCGGACCAGCCAGAGCGGAAGCCAGAAGGTGTTCTCGAGCAGCACATGGGCGCGGGCGCCGTGCAGATCGGTCTGTGCACGATTGGCGGCCGGACCCCAGAGGCTGCGCGTCGTACGGAAAACCCGCTGCCATCCGGCGAGCAGCCGCGCCCGCACCGGCTCCTCCATCGCGCGGAGATCGGAAAGGACAGCGAACGCCTGTTCCTCGCCGCGCTCGATCCGGGCGAAGCGCTCCATGTTGAGCGCGAGATAATGGGCGACTCGGGCCCGTGGGGTCGATTCCGCCAGCGACTCGTCGAGCATCGCCTGGAGCCGGTCGAGCGTATGCTCGAAACAGGCAGCGGCGAGATCTTCCTTGCGCTTGAAATAATAGGTAACGCTGGTGGTGTTGAGGCCGACCCGGCGCGCGACATCGGCGAAGGTCATGCCCTTCGCGCTCTGTTCGTTGATCGCTTCGGCGGCGGCGGCGAGGATCGCGTCACGCTTCGCGCGGAAGCGCTTGGTGCCCGCTTCCTCCTCCTCCCCCCGCACTTCATCCCCTGCCTGCATGCGATAAACTGTAACATCTTCTTTTCGAAGAGACAGTGTTTTTTCTGGCGGCTCGAAAGACTGCGATATCGTGGCCAAAGGAGCTTTACCGAAAACGCGGTACGGTCTAACCACCCGATCGAAGAGCCGATGAGAGGATTGCCAGATGGATTTCACGCTGAGCGAGCGCGAGACATATTTCCGGGATCGCGTGAAGACCTTCATCGATCAGAATATTCGCCCGCGGCAGGAGGAGCATGACCGCCAGGAGCATGAGGGCGAGCGCTGGAAGGTGATCCAGGTCATCGAGGACATGAAGGTCAAGGCGAAGGAGGCCGGCCTCTGGAATTTCTTCATGCCGCCGCATTCCGGCCAGAACCATGTCGACGACAGCTTCGTGTTCGAGGGAACCCAACTCACCAATCTCGAATATGCGTTATGCGCCGAGGAGATGGGCAAGGTCGGCTGGGCTTCCGAATGCTTCAACTGCTCGGCGCCCGACACCGGCAATATGGAGGTGCTCCACCGCTACGGCACGCGCGAGCAGAAGGAGCAATGGCTGAAGCCGCTGATGAACGGCGAGATCCGCTCAGCCTTCCTGATGACCGAGCCGGCGGTTGCGTCGTCGGATGCGACCAACATCCAGACCTCGATGGTCCGCGACGGCGACCATTATGTCATCAACGGCACGAAATGGTGGTCGTCGGGGGTGGGCGATCCGCGTTGCAAGATCGCGATCGTGATGGGCAAGACCAACCCGGAAAGCGCGCGGCACAGCCAGCAGAGCCAGGTGCTGGTGCCGCTCGACGCGCCGGGCGTCACGATCAAGCGGATGCTTTCGGTATACGGGTATGATCACGCGCCGCACGGCCACGGCGAGGTCGAACTGAAGGATGTGCGGGTTCCGGTCGGGAATCTGCTGCTCGGCGAGGGCAGGGGCTTCGAGATCGCCCAGGGACGGCTCGGGCCGGGGCGCATCCATCATTGCATGCGCACGATCGGCGTGGCCGAAGTCGCGATCGAGGCGATGGCCAAAAGGCTGCTCAGCCGGGTCGCGTTCGGCAAGCGGATCGCCGACCATTCGGTGTGGGAGGAGCGGATTGCCCGCGCCCGGATCGATATCGAGATGACCCGGCTGCTCTGCCTCAAGGCGGCCGACATGATGGATCGTGCCGGCAACAAGTCAGCGCAGCAGGAAATCGCGATGATCAAGGTCCAGGCGCCGCTGATGGCGCTGAAGATCCTGGACGACGCGATCCAGGCGCATGGCGGCGGCGGGGTGAGCCAGGATTTCGGGCTGGCCCATGCCTGGGCGGCGATGCGCACCCTGCGCTTCGCCGACGGGCCGGACGAAGTTCATAATCGGGCGATCGCGCGCAACGAGTTCGGGAAATATGCCGATCTGCCGGCCGCGATCGCTGCGAAAGAGGCGGTGCGACGCTAGTTTGACCGTCACCCCGGACTTGTTCCGGGGGCCACCCATCCACTCGCGCTCGCGGCGCGGTGGACCCCGGAACAAGTCCGGGGTGACGAAAGGAAAAAGGTGAAAGCTGCAGTCCTGTTCGAGCCGAAGACCCCCTTGCGCATCGAGGAGATCACCGTCTCCAATCCCGGGCCGCGCGAGGTGCTGATCCGCACCGTCGCGGTGGGGGTGTGCCGGTCCGACCTCCATTTCGTCGACGGTGCCTATCCGCATGCGCTGCCGACGATCCCGGGCCATGAGGCGGCGGGCGTGGTCGAGGCGGTGGGCAGCGACGTGTCCACCGTCAAGGTGGGCGATCATGTCGTGACCTGCCTCTCGGTGTTCTGCGGGCACTGCGAGTTCTGCGTGACCGGGCATATGTCGCTCTGCGTCGACCCGAGCGTGCGCCGCGCCAAGGATGCGCCGCCGCGGCTGATGCTTGGCGACCAGCCGGTCGCGCAGATGCTCAACCTGTCGGCGTTCGCCGAGCAGATGCTGGTCCATGAACATGCCTGTGTCGCGATCGACCGCGACATGCCGCTCGATCGCGCCGCCCTGATCGGCTGCGCGGTGACGACCGGCGCGGGCGCGATCTTCAACACGACCGACGTGACCCCGGGCGAGACGGTGTGCATCGTCGGCTGCGGCGGGATCGGCCTGGCCGCGGTCAATGCAGCGAAGATCGCCGGCGCCGGCAAGATCATCGCGCTCGATCCGGTGCCCGAGAAGCGCGCGCTGGCCGAGAAGCTCGGGGCGACTCACTCGATCGACGCGCTTGCCGACACCGCCGCCGACCAGGTGGTCGAGATCAGCAAGGGCGGCGTGCACCATGCGATCGAGGCGGTCGGCCGGCCGCACTCGGCGGCGACCGCGGTCAAGGTGCTGCGCCGCGGCGGCACCGCGACGATTCTCGGGATGATGCCGCTCGGCGAGAAGGTCGGGCTTTCGGCGTTGGACCTGCTCGCGGGCAAGAAACTCCAGGGCGGGCTGATGGGCTCGAACCGCTTCCCGGTCGATATCCCGCGCCTCGTCGATTTCTACATGCGCGGCGCGCTCGATCTCGACACGATCATCGCCGACCGGATGCCGCTCGCCGAGATCAACCGCGCCTTCGACGAATTGCGCAAAGGCGATTCGACGCGCTCGGTGATCATGTTCGCATGACCGAGGACGCCAATATCACCATGGTCGGGACGATCCCGGTCCCGGCCGACGACCCGATCGACGCCGGCGCGGTCGGGCGCTGGATGGCCGGGCACATGCCGGGCCTCACCGGGCCGGTGACATTGTCGAAATTCAAGGGCGGCCAGTCCAACCCGACCTACCGGGTCGATACGCCGGGCAAGAGCTATGTCCTGCGCCGCCAGCCTTTCGGCAAGCTGCTGCCCTCGGCCCATGCCGTCGACCGCGAATACAAGGTGATCGCCGGGCTTCATCCGACCGGTTTCCCGGTGCCGGCGCCGTTCGGGCTGTGCGAGGATCCGGGCGTGATCGGATCGATGTTCTACATCATGGAGCTCGTCGAAGGGCGGAACCTGTGGGACGGCTCGCTGCCCGGCATGACGCCCGAGGGCCGGCGCGCGATCTACGAGGCGATGGTCGATACGCTCGCGGCGCTCCACAACACCGACCCTGTCGCTGCCGGCCTTGGCGACTATGGCAAGCCCGGCAATTATTTCGAACGCCAGGTGGCGCGCTGGACGAAGCAGTACCGCGCCTCCGAGACCGAACACATGCCCGAAGTCGAGGCGCTGATCGCCTGGTTGCCGAGCACCCTGCCCGAACAGACGCGCACCTCGATCGTGCATGGCGACTACCGCATCGACAACATGATCTTCGCCGCCGATGCGCCGCGGGTGATCGCGGTGCTCGACTGGGAGCTGTCGACGCTCGGCGATCCGCTCGCCGATTTCTCCTATTTCCTGATGAACTGGGTGACTCAGCCCGAGGGCCGCTCGGGCGTGATGGGGCTGGCTGGGCCTGAGACCGGCATCCCGACGATCGAGGACATGGTATCGCGCTATTGCGCCGCGACCGGGCGCGACGGCGTTCCCGATCTCAACTGGTATTTCGCCTATAATCTCTTCCGGCTGACCGGCATCGTCCAGGGAATCAAGAAGCGGATCGTCGATGGCACCGCCTCGAGCGCCCAGGCGGCGAAGACCGCTGAACGGGTGGGCGGGCTGGCCGCTGCGGCCTGGGGGTTTGCGGTTAAGGCGGGCGCGTAAACCGCTGGGAGGAACAAGGATGAGCCAGTTCGATCTGACCGGGAAGGTCGCCATCATCACCGGCTCTTCCAAGGGCATCGGCAAGGCGAGCGCGTTCGAACTGGCCGCGCACGGCGCCCGGGTCGTGATCTCCAGCCGCAAGCAGGATGCCTGCGATGCCGTCGCTGCCGAGATCAACGCGCGTCACGGAGCCGGCACTTCGATCGCGATCGCAGCCAACATCTCGGACAAGGCGGCGCTCCAGCATCTGGTCGATGAGACGCGCCTTGCCTTTGGGCAGATCGACATCCTGGTCTGCAACGCAGCCTCGAACCCATATTACGGCCCGCAGCAAGGCATTGCCGACGAGCAGTTCCGCAAGATCCTCGACAACAACATCGTCTCGAACCACTGGCTGATCGCGATGGTGGCGCCCGAGATGCGGGCGCGGCGATCGGGCTCGATCGTCATCATCTCCTCGATCGGCGGCCTGCGCGGATCGACCGTGATCGGCGCCTATTGCATCTCCAAGGCAGCCGACATGCAGCTGGCGCGCAACCTCGCGCATGAATTCGGGCCCGACAATGTCCGGGTGAACTGCATCGCGCCCGGCCTGATCCGGACCGATTTCGCGCGCGCCTTGTGGGAAGACCCCGACCGCCAGAAAGCCGCGAACACCTCGGTGCCGTTGCGCCGGATCGGGGAACCCGAGGAGATCGCCGGCGCGGTGGTGTTCCTCGGCTCTTCGGCCAGCAGTTTCATGACCGGGCAGACGATCGTGATCGATGGCGGCGTGACGATTTGACGGAGGAAAAGATGGCAAGGTTCACGGGCAAGTCGATCATCGTCACCGGCGCGGGTTCGGGCATCGGCCGCGCCACCACCTTGCTGTTCGCGAGCGAGGGCGGCCGCGTCATCGCCGCCGACAAGACGGATGCGGTCGAGGAGACCTGCGCGCTGGTCGACAAGGCTGGCGGCACCGCTCACCCGATCCTGATCGACGCCGGCAATGAGGAGGACGTGATCCGCGCCGTCGCCATGGCCTGCGAATATTATGACGGGCTCGACATCATGTTCGCCAATGCCGGCATCTCGGGCGGGATGGCGAACATCTTCGATACCGATGTCGCGCTGATCACCGAGGTGCTGCGGGTCAACCTGATCGGGCCCTTTCTCGCGATCAAGCATGCCGCCCCGAAGATCGTCGAGCGCGGCGGCGGCGCGATCGTGCTGACCGCGAGCGTCGCCGGGATCCGGTCGGGCGCGGGCAGCCCGGCCTATTCAGCGTCCAAGGCAGGCGTCATCAACCTGGCGATGGTCTCCGCGCAGCAGCTTTCCGGCTCGAACGTCCGGGTCAACGCGATCTGCCCGGGGCTGACCGAAACCGGCATGACCAAGCCGACCTTCGATTATGCCCGCGAGGCCGGCAAGATGGACCGGGTCGGCCGCCTCAATCCCCTGCGCCGCGGCGCGCAGCCCGAGGAACTGGCGAAGGTCGCAGCCTTCCTCGCCTCGGACGATGCCAGCTATGTCAACGGCCAGGCGATCGCCGTCGATGGCGGGCTGTCATCGAGCCATCCGGTCACCAAGCAGGAATATGGCAAGACGGCGGTGTGAGTCGCGATTGACACCGGCTCCCACGGCCAATCCAGCGCTTACTCCCGCAACCGCATCAGCCCTTCCTGCGCCGCGCTCGCGACCAGCCGGCCGTCCTGCGTGTAGATCTTGCCGCGGTTGAAACCGCGGGCGTGCCCGGCCCAGGGGCTGTCGCACGAATAGAGCAGCCACTGGTCGACCCGGAAATCCTCGTGCAGCCACAGGGCATGGTCGAGGCTCGCGGTCTGGACATTGGTTTTCCAGTTGAGGCCGTGCGCGAGCGTCGACGTGCCGAGCAGGGTCATGTCGGACGCATAAGCGAGGATCGCGCGGTGCATGTTCGGATCGTCGCCGATCGGCGCGACGAGGCGGAACCAGCTATCCTGCTTCGCCGGCTGTTTGGTCGGATCGAGCCAGTCGCGAGGCTTGACCGGCCTGATCTCGATCGGGCGGCCGCGCAGCATGTGGCGGCGGAACTGCTCGGGAATCTGGTCGGCGACCTCCCGGCGCAGATCGGCCTCGGACTGGAGATTCTCGGGCCCGGGCACGTCGGGCATCGGGTCCTGGTGGTGCAGGCCTTCCTCGGGGGTCTGGAAGCTGGCGGCCATGTTGAGGATCGGCTGGCCCTGCTGCATCGCGATCACCCGCCGGGTCGCGAAGCTGCGTCCCTCGAAATCGCGGACGACGCGGAAGATGATCGGGAAATCCTCATTGCCCGGCCGCATGAAATAGGCGTGCAGCGAGTGCGCGACCTTGGGCGCGTCAGTCGAGTGCTGCGCTGCCTGCAGTGCCTGCGCGATCACCTGCCCGCCGAAGACGCGACCAACGCCGCCCGGCTGGCGCTTGCCGCGATACAGGTCGCGGTCGAGCACCTCGACATCGAGCAGATCGACCAGGCCCTGGGCGAGGACATCGGGCGGCGTGTCGGGTGGGGTGCTGACGTCCATCAATATCCCGCCGCGCGTGCCAGCCGATCGGCGTGGAAATTCGCATCGCCGAACATTTCGGCAAGGACCCGCGCGCGCTTCATGTAGAAGCCGATGTCATATTCGTCAGTCATGCCGATGCCTCCATGCATCTGCACGCCTTCCTGCACGCTGAGCGTGGTGGCAAGTGCGGTCATCGCCTTTGCGACTGACACGGCCGCATCCGCGCCCGCGTCATCCGCGTCGAGCAATTGCTGTGCCTTGAGTACGGCGGCGCGGGCGACTTCCATTTCCGAATAGAGATGCGCGGCGCGGTGCTGCAGTGCCTGGAAGCTGCCGATCGTCACGCCGAACTGCTTGCGCTCCTTGAGATACTTGACGGTCAGGTCCATCGCGCCGCCGCCGACGCCGAGCAACTCGGCCGAGGCGCCGGTGCGGCCGGCGCGGAGCAGGCGGTCGAGCGGTGCGCGGCCGGCATCGACCTCGCCGATCACGGCGTCGGCATCGACCTCGACATTGTCGAACGCGAGGCGCGCGGCGATGCTCGAATCGGCGAGCCGCTCGGCCTCCGCGGTGAGGCCGGCCGTACCCTTGTCGACAGCGAACAGGGTGATCCCGTTCGCATCACCGGCAGCGCCGGCGGTGCGGGCGGCGACGATGATCAGGTCGGCGATATGGCCATGGGTGACGAACTGCTTCCTGCCCGAAAGCCTGAAGCCATTGCCCGAACGTTCGGCTTTCATGGCGACTGAATCGCGATGCTTGGCGCCCTCGTCGATCGCGAGCGCGGCGACGGTATCGCCGGCAAGGATGCCCGGGAACCAGCGCCCCGCCTGCGCTGAACCCTTGAGCGCCTCGACCGCGGCGACGGCAGTGGCGAGGAACGGCGAGGGGGAAAGGTTGCGGCCGATCTCCTCCAGCACCACGCCCGCCTCGACATGGCCGAGGCCCAGGCCGCCATCATCCTCGCCGATCAGGATGCCGGTGAAGCCCATCTCGGCAAAGCTCTTCCACAGGTCGCGGCTGAAGCCGGTCGCGTCATTCGCATCGCGGAGCTTGCGCATATGCGAGACGGGCGCGTGCTCGGCGACGAAATCGCGGGTGGTGTCGCGGAGCATCGTCTGTTCGTCGTTGAGGTAGAGGGGCATTTCGTTCTTCCCGTCTCCCCGGCAACTGCCGGGGCCGCTAAGGTGTAGGATTGCGCTTCGTTGCGGGTCGACGCGTCAGTTGCTGGGCAAATCCAGGATTCTTTTGGCGATGATGTTGAGCTGGACCTCGCTCGTCCCGCCCTCGATCGAATTGGCCTTGGTCCTGAGCCAGGCCCGAGCGCCAGCACCGCCAGACGATCGCTCGCTCTCCCATTCGAGCGCGTCCGATCCGCCCGCCGCCATCATCAGCTCGTGCCGGCTCTTGTTCAGTTCGGTACCGTAATATTTCATCATGCTCGGCTGCGCCGGGTGCGCGCGGCCTGCCTTCAATTCGTCGATGAAGCGCTCGGACATCATCCCGAACGCCCTGGATCGCACCTCGAACAAGGCAATGCTCGCGCGGAGCAGCGGGTCGGCAAGCCGGCCGTCATGATCGAGCCCGATCGTCGCGATCGCGCCGTCGATCAGCGGATTGCCGCCGACCTGGCCGAGGCCCATGCCCGAGATCATCTCGCGCTCATGGCCGAGCAGATATTTGGCGACGTCCCAGCCCTTGTTCTCGTCGTGCACGCGCTGCGACTTGGGCACCTTCACATTGTCGAAGAATGTCTCGCAGAAGGGCGAATAGCCCGAGATCAGCAGGATCGGTTTCGTCGAAACCCCTTCGCTCGCCATGTCGAACAGCAGGAAGCTGATGCCGCCCTGCTTGGTCGTCTTGTCGGTGCGGACGAGGCAGAAGATCCAGTCGGCCTTGTCGGCATAGCTGGTCCAGACCTTCTGGCCGTTGACGAGGTAATGATCCCCCTTGTCCTCGGCCGAGGTGGCCAGCGCCGCCAGATCGGAGCCAGCGTTCGGCTCCGAATAGCCCTGGCACCAGCGGATTTCGCCGCGCGCGATCTTGGGGAGATAATCGAGCTTCTGCTCCTCGGTGCCATATTTGAGCAAGGCCGGCCCGAGCATCGAGATGCCGAAGCTGCTGAGCGGATTGCGCGCCTTGATCCGCGCCATTTCCTCGCGGAGGATCTTGGTCTCGGCCGGATTCAACCCGCCGCCGCCATAGGCCTTGGGCCAGTCGGGCACGGTCCAGCCGCGCGCGCCCATCCGGTCCATCCAGAGCTTCTGTTCAGGGCTGAGCATGCTCTGGTCGCGGCCGCCCCAGACGGCATCCTTTTCGGAACGGACCGGCTCGCGCATTTCGGGCGGGCAGTTGGCCTCCAGCCAGGCGCGGGTTTCAGCGCGGAATGTTTCGTCACTCATCATCTGCTCCAGACACATTCATTGGCCAGCCGCGCAGCGGCGATGGCATCATGGTCGCGATTGGGTGCGGCGATCACCTGCATGCCGATCGGCAGGCCGTCAGCAGTGGTGCCGATCGGCACTGAAGTGGAGGGCAGGCCGGGAAAAGTCGCTAGACCCGACCAGGCGAACTGCATCGCGAACAATGTCTGCTCGCCATCAACCACCAGCTGGCGGTGGCGAAGATCGGTATCGTCATGCGCGAAGGCAGCGCAGCCCAGAGCGGGCGCGAACACCACGTCGACATCCTCGAACAGCCGTGCCCAGGCACGCGTGTTGCGCGCCTGGTCGTCGAGCATCCCGAACCACTGAATCAGGGTCGCCCCGGTGCCGCCTTCGGGCGCTGCGCCGCGCGCCATCGCGATGGCGAGCATGCGCATATAATCGCCATGCTGCCGGGCGAGATCGGGCAGGTGTTCGCTCGACCGCAAAACCGTCGCGCCGGCCGCTTCGAGCGTCGCGGCCGCATGCTCGATGGCAGCGACGATGGCCGGTTCAACCGTGGCGAGCGGGTGTTCGGTAAGGAGCAGGATGCGCAGCCCCTGTGGCCCGGCGATGGTGGGTCGCGGCTGCGGCACGTCGGCGACGATATCGAACGCGAGCGCGAGATCGGCGGCATCGCGCGCCATCGGGCCGATCACGGAGAGCACGACGGGTGCGCCGTCGGTGCCGGGATAGAAATGCCCTTCGGGCGACAGCACGCCATAGGTCGGCTTGTGGCCCCAGACGCCGCAGAAATGCGCGGGCACGCGGATCGAGCCGCCAATGTCAGAGCCATATTCGAGCGGCACCATCCCGCTCGCCAGCGCCGCCGCGGCACCGCCCGACGAGCCGCCGGGCACGCGCCCCGGGTTATGCGGGTTGTTGGTGCGGCCATAGATCGGGTTGACTGATTGCAGATCGGCAAGGCCGACCGGCACATTGGTCTTGCCGAGGAAGACGGCGCCCGCTGCTTTCAATCTGCGGACCGCGACTGCGTCCTTCGCCGCGATATGGTTGCGATGCGCCTCGAAACCCCAGGTCGTCGGCAGGCCGGCGACATCATAGCTTTCCTTGATCGTCATCGGCACGCCGAGCAGCGGCGCGGTGTCGCCCGCTGCCAGCCGTCGGTCCATCTCTCCCGCCTGTTGCCGGGCGCGATCGAAGTCACGCACCACCACTGCGTTGATCGGCCCGTCCCGCGCCTCGATGCGGGCGATCGCCGCTTCGCATTCGAGGAGCGCGGTGGTTTCTCCGGACCGGATCGCGGCGGCGGTTTCGAGGGCCGAGCGCTCGCTCACAGGCCCTCTCCCCTCACGGGAGAGGGTTGGAACGCGCCCCGCTTCACTTGAAGCGCCCGCCGCTCTCGGCGAGGCTCTTCAGCAATGGCGCGACGGCGAAGCCGTGCTTCTCGAGCCCTGCGACGATCTTCGGCAGGCCTTCGGTCCCCGCCCAGAACATCGGCCCGCCGCGATAGACCGGCCAGCCATAGCCGTAGATCCACACCACATCGATGTCGGACGCGCGCTGCGCCATCTTCTCCTCGAGGATCAGCGCGCCCTCGTTGACCATGGTGTAGAGCGTGCGCTCGACGATCTCCTGATCGGTCACCTCATGCTGGACCGCGCCCGATTTCTTGCGGAATTCCTCGATGATCTCGGCGACCCGCGGTGATGGCGTCGGGTTCCGTTTCTCGTCATAGTCATAATAGCCCTTGCCGGTCTTCTGGCCCCAGCGGCCCTCGGCGGCGAGCGCGTCGCGGATATTCTCGATCCGGGTCGGGTCGCGGTGCCAGCCGATATCGACGCCGGCGAGGTCGCTCATCTGGAACGGGCCCATCGGCATGCCGAATTCGACATGGACGCGGTCGATCTGCTCGGGGGTCGCGCCTTCCATCAGCAGCTTGTTGGCCTCGACCTGGCGCGGCATCAGCATGCGGTTGCCGATGAAGCCGTGGCAGACGCCGGCGACGACCGCGACCTTCTTGATCGTCTTGGCCAGCGCCATCACCGTCGCCAGCACGTCGGGCGCGGTCTTCGCGCCGCGCACGACCTCGAGCAGCTTCATCACATTGGCGGGCGAGAAGAAGTGCATGCCGAGCACGTCCTCGGGCCGCGACGTGCTCGCCGCGATCTCGTCGATGTTGAGATAGGAGGTGTTGGAGGCGAGGATCGCGCCCGGCTTGGCGATTGTGTCGAGCCGGCCGAAAATTTCCTTCTTCACGCCCATCTCTTCATAGACGGCTTCGATGATCAGGTCGCAGTCCTTGAGCGCCTCGAAATCGAGCGTCGGGCTGAGCGCGCCCATTGCCGCCTCGACCTGTTCGGGCTTCATCCGGCCCTTGGCTGCGCTTGCCTCGTAATTCTTGCGGATCACGCCAGTGCCGCGATCGAGCGCTTCCTGGCTCATCTCGACGATCGTGACGGGCACGCCCACGCTCAGGAAATTCATCGAGATGCCGCCGCCCATCGTGCCGGCGCCGATCACGCCGACTCGCTTGATCGGCCGCAGCGGGATGTCGGCGGGGATGCCGTCGATCTTGGCTGCCTGGCGCTCGGCGAAGAAGATATGGCGCTGCGCGGCTGACTGGACGCCCATCATCAGCTTCATGAATTCCTGCCGCTCGAACGCGATGCCCTCCTCGAAGCTCGATCCGTCGGATGCCTTTTCGACACAGGCGATATTGGCGGCGGGCGCGTCGAAGCCGCGGAAGCGCTTCGCATTTTCCTTCTTGAACGCCGCGACCGCTTCGGGATTGGGCGCAGCGACCTTCTGGCTGGCGCGGGGCAGGGGCCGCTTGTCGGCGATTTCGCGGGCGAAAGCGATCGCATCAGCCTCGAGGCTGTCCTCGCCGGCAAGCCGGTCGATCAGCCCGGCGTCGAGCGCTTTCCTTGCCGAGATCGGATCACCCTTTGCGGTCATCTCGAGCGCCAGCGGCACGCCGGCGACGCGCGGGATACGCTGGGTGCCGCCCGCGCCCGGGAGCAGGCCGAGCTTCACCTCGGGCGTGCCGATCTTCGCCGAGGGTACCGCGATCCGGTAATGGCAACCCAGCGTCACTTCGCAACCCCCGCCAAGCGCGGTGCCGTGGATCGCGGCGACCACCGGCTTGTCCGATGCCTCGATCATGTCGACCAGCGTGGGGAGCCCGGGCTCGACGAAGGGCTTGCCGAACTCGGTGATGTCGGCGCCGGCGAAAAAGGTGCGGCCGTCGCAGCGGATCACCATCGCCTTGATGCTCGCATCAGCGAGCCCCTCCTTGACCCCCGCCTCGAGCCCCTGCCGCACCGCCGCGCCGAGCGCATTCACCGGCGGATTGTTCGAGATGATGACGAGGACATCGTCATGGCGTTCAGTGCGGATGGGGGACGTCATTGGTATCTCCTGAAAGAATCCGTCATCCCGGCGGAGGCCGGGATCGCTAAGTTGCGGGCGCACGCTCCTTCACGAAGCGGCCCCGGCCTCCGCCGGGGTGACGTCCTAGGTCAACGCCGAATAGATCATCGTCTTCAGCTCGCGGCGGATGGGATAGGTATTGGAGGGGCTCATCTGAGTCATGAAGACCATGGTCAGCCGCTCCACCGGGTCGATGAAGAAGGCAGTCGAGAACATCCCGCCCCAATAATATTCGCCGACCGATCCCGGAATCATCGACCGCGCCACATCGATATTGACCGCGAAACCAAGTCCGAAACCGGTGCCCGCGTTCGCCGCCTCGCTGAACAGCGATTTCGACATCGCCGCCAGGTCGGAACCGCCGGGCAGATGGTTCTGAGTCATGAGCTCGATCGTCTTGCGCCCGACGATCCTCGCGCCGTCGAGCTCGCCGCCGTTCAGGCACATGCGGCAGAAGCGGTGATAGTCGAGGCTGGTCGACACCAGCCCGCCGCCACCCGAGACGAGCTTCGGCATCACGCTCCACGCACTCTCGGCGCCGCGATCATACATCACGCGGCCCTTGCCGGGGACAAGCGTGTAGCAATCGGTCAGCCGGTCGATCTTGTCGGCCGGCACCGCGAAGAAGCTGTCGTCCATCTTCAGCGGTGCGAAGATGCGGGTGCGGAAGAATTCGGGCAGCTTCATGCCCGAGACGCGCTCGACGACCGCCCCCAGCACATCGGTCGACACTGAATAATTCCATGCCTCGCCCGGCGAGAATTCGAGCGGGATCTGGCCCAGCGCAGCAACGAACCCGTCGAGATCGAGATTGCCGTGCCAGTTCTCGATCTTGCCCTCGCGGTACGCGGCATCGACGTTCGACCGATTCTGAAAGCTGTAGGTCAGGCCCGAGGTGTGGCGCAGCAGGTCGACCATCCGCATCGGCTCGGCGGTCGGCTTTGTCACGAAGGGCACGCTGCCGCCGCCGCCATTATAGACGCCGATATTCCTGAACTCGGGCAGCACATGATGGACCGGGGTGTCGACCGCGACCTTGCCTTCCTCGACCAGCATCATGAAGGCGATCGAGGTGACCGGCTTGGTCATCGAGGCGATCCTGAACAGCGATGTCTCGTCGACGGGCTTCCCGCCCTCGCGCGCCGCGCCCACGCTGGAGAAATGCACCACCTCGCCATCGCGGCCGACGAGGATCTGCGCATTCGCGAGCTTGCCTGAGTCGATATAGGTCTCGCGCAGGAAATCGTCGATCCGCGCGAGCCTGCCGGCATCGAATCCGTGCGATCCGGGCTTGGCGATCTTCGTGGCGATGTTCATGCTCTCGTCCATACCCCCGGTTCGAAACGGCGGCCACCCTATTGCCTTGAGCGGCGGACGAATCAACACTAACCTTGATTGAAGCGACAGAAAAGCCAAACCCGATGTTCAGTTTTGGGCGCCCCCCAAACGGATCGGGCAAAATCTGGAGAGAATGCGTCTTGGATACCGAACCCCTCATCGCCCTCGATCCCTCCTGGCCGAAAATCTCGCTGGCGGAGGCGGAGGCGCGGCTCACCGCGCCCGGCGCCCCGTTCGAGATGGAGATATCGACCATCAACGGCGTGCCGACTCGAGTCTGGAAGAATGCGCCGCCCTCGCTCGCCTGGCTGATCCAGGCGGCGCGCGCGCATGGCGAGCGGCCGTTCACCATCTATGAGGATGAGCGGGTCAGCTACGAAGCGAATTTCCGCGCGGTCGCGACCCTCGCCGGCAAACTCGGTGAGATGGGGATCGGCAAGGGTGACCGGGTCGCGCTCGCCATGCGCAACCTGCCTGAATGGCCGGTGATCTTCTTCGCCGTGGCAAGCGTCGGTGCGATCGTGGTGCCGCTCAACGCCTGGTGGACCGCGGGCGAGCTCGAATATGGCATCAGGGACTCGGGCGCGACATTGCTGTTCGTCGACGACGAACGCTATCAGCGCCTCCACGCCCATGCCGCCGAACTCCCCGTGCTCGAACGCATCATCGTGGCGCGCGCATCGGTCGCGCTGGACGGACAGGCATCGCGGCTCGAGGACCTGATCGGCACGCCGCATGATTATGCGACTCTGCCCGATCTGCCGCTCCCCCAGGTCCAGATCGCGCCCGACGACGACGCGACGATCTTCTATACCAGCGGCACCACCGGCGACCCGAAGGGCGCGCTCGGCACCCACCGCAACATGATGACCAACATTTTGTCGAGCGGCTATAATGCAGCGCGCGCAGTGCTTCGACGCGGCGAGGAAATGCCGCCGCCCGCGCCGCGCACCACGCTGACGGTGATCCCGCTCTTCCATGTCACGGCCTGCAGCGCGGCGATGATGGGCGGGATCGCGGCGGGCCATTCGATGATCTTCATGCGCAAATGGGACACGATTCGCGCGATGGAGATCATCGAGCGCGAGAAGGTCCATATCACCGGCGGCGTGCCGACGATCGCCTGGCAGATCCTCGAACATCCCGACCGCGCCAAATATGATCTCTCCTCGCTCGAGGCGATTGCCTATGGCGGCGCGCCTTCCGCGCCCGAGCTGGTTCGCCGAATCCATGCCGAGTTCGGCGCGCTCCCCGGCAATGGCTGGGGCATGACCGAGACGATGGCGACGGTGACCGGCCATTCGAGCGAGGATTATCTCAACCGCCCGACCAGCGCCGGCCCCCCGGTCGCGGTCGCCGATCTCAAGATCATGGACGAGGCCGGCGAGAAGGAGCTGCCGGTCGGCGAGGTCGGCGAGCTCTGGGCGCGGGGGCCGATGATCGTGAAGGGCTATTGGAACAAGCCCGAGGCGACTGCGGCGACCTTCGTCGACGGCTGGGTGCGGACCGGCGATCTCGCGCGGCTCGATGAGGAAGGCTTTCTCTATGTGGTCGACCGCGCCAAGGACATGATCATCCGCGGCGGCGAGAATATCTATTCGAGTGAGGTCGAGAATGTCCTCTACGCCCATCCGGCGGTGACTGACTGCGCCCTGATCGGCATCCCGCACCGGACGCTGGGCGAGGAGCCGGCGGCGGTCGTCCATCTCGCGCCGGGCATGGAGGCGAGCGAGGCCGAGCTCCAGGCCTGGGTCCGCGAACGGCTGGCGATCTTCAAGACGCCGGTCGCGATCCGGTTCGTGTCCGAGACCCTGCCGCGCAACGCCAACGGCAAGATCCTGAAGAAGGATCTGAAGATCCTGTTCGAGGATCGGGTGGACCGGGCCGCCTGAGCCGAAGCGCGATTGCAGGGATTGCCTCCCGGCTTATAGTCGCGCCGGATCCGCGATGATGCGTCCCGATGCAATCGCGTCGCTCAGGAGAGGATTGCCATGCGCCGACCCCTCATTGCCCTTTCGCTGGCCACCATGCTTCTGGCTGGTGCCGCGGCGTGGAGTTCCGCTCCGCGAGCCGAGCCGACAATGGCCGCGGCGGTGGCGGCGCCGACGCGAACTCCCGCCAATGTTGCGCGCGACCGGTATCGTCACCCGGCCGAGACGCTGGCGTTCTTCGGGGTCAAGCCGACCGATTCCGTGGTCGAGATCTGGCCGGGCGGCGGCTGGTACACGGAGATTCTGGCGCCCTATCTCGCGGCGCGCGGCAAGCTGACCGTCGCCGCGCCGCCCGGGCGTCCGACCGACAGCATCGTGGCCAGGCTCGACAAGGATGCCGCGACCTATGGCAAGGTTGCCCGCGCGAATTTCCCGACCGCGCTCGGCGGCACCGGCGTCGCGCCGGGTACCGCCGACAAGGTGCTGACCTTCCGCAACGTCCATAACTGGCGGATGGGATATATGCGCGAGGACAAGCTCGATTACAGCGCTGCCGCCTTCCGGGAAATCTACGCGATGCTGAAGCCCGGCGGTGTGCTCGGCATCGAGGATCATCGCCTGCCAGAGAGTGCCGAGACCGGGCGCGAGCGGAGCAGCGGCTATATGAAGGTCTCGACTGTCCGCGCCCTTGCTGAAGCCGCCGGCTTCCGGTTCGCAGGCGAGAGCGAGGTCAACGCCAACCCGCTTGACACGCATGACTGGCCGAACGGGGTGTGGACGCTGCCGCCGAGCCTGCAGCTTGGCGACAAGGATCGTGAGAAATATGTTGCGATCGGCGAGAGCGACCGGATGACGCTCAAGTTCGTGAAGCCGGCGAAATAGGCGACGTTACGCAGTCGCTGGGCCCACATCCGCGCCGATCGAGGAAACGCCCGCCGAGAATCGCGCCTTGTTCGGCACAGACTCTGCCTGTCCGCCCGCTGTGACCTGCAGTAGCACCTCATCAGGCGCCACGCCACGCCGGTCCACGCGCGGAGGCCCGCAACGCGCGAGAAATGTCATGGCGCCAAGGCAAGGATCGTACGGCTACAGGAGGTCATCGGTCTCTCCTTCCGGTCGTTCTTTCACGCGGACTCGATCACGCTCGCCACCGCATGCCGCCATCCGGCGAGCCGCGCGTCGCGGCGCTCGTCCGGGATCGCCGGTTCGAATGTCTCCACTGCCCCACGCATCACCGCCGCCTCGTTCAGGTCCCTGAACAGCCCGCTCCCCACACCCGCCAGCATCGCCGCGCCGAGCGCGGTCGTCTCGGCGAATTTCGGCCTCTCGACGCTCACGTCGAGCATGTCGGCCAGATCCTGCGCCATCCAGTCATTGGCGACCATGCCGCCATCGATCCGCAGCAGCTTCCAGTCGACGCCGTCAGCGGCGAAGGCGGTCTTCAGATCATGTGCCTGATGCGCCATCGACTCGAGCGCCGCGCGGACGATATGCGCTCGCCCGGTCGAGAAGCTGAGCCCGCTGATCGCGCCGCGGGCATCCGCTTCCCACCACGGCGCACCCAGCCCGGAGAGCGCGGGAACGCAATAGACCCCTCCATTGTCCGGCACGCTGCGTGCCAGCGCCTCGGTCTCCTGCGCGGTGCCGATCAGGGCGAGCGCGTCGCGCAGCCATTGGATCAGGCTGCCGGCGACGAACACCGATCCCTCGAGCGCATAGGCGCGCCGCCCGCCAAGCTGCCACGCGATCGTCGAGAGGAGGCGGTTGCGCGAAACCGGCGGCGTCGCGCCCGCCTGGGTCAGCACGAAGGCGCCGGTGCCGAAGGTCGCCTTGGTCTCGCCGGGTGCAAGGCAGGACTGGCCGATCGTGGCCGATTGCTGATCGCCGGCAATGCCGCAGATGGCGATCGGCGCGCCGAACAGGGTCGTCACGCCAAAGCTGCCCGCGCAATCGACGATCTCGGGCAGCGCCGCGCCCGGCGCTCCGAACAGCTCGATCAGGCCGTCGTCCCAATGCCCGCTGCCGATCGCCATCAGCGCGGTGCGGCTTGCGTTGGTCGCGTCAGTGATATGCAGGCCGCCGGTCAGCTTCCAGATCAGCCAGCTCTCGATCGTGCCGATGGCGAGCCGGTCCCCGGCCTCCCTGAGCTGCGGCCAGTTCCGCATCGCCCAGCCGATCTTGCTCCCCGAGAAATAGGGGTCGAGCAACAATCCGGTCTTCGCCTGCACAGCGGGTTCGTTGCCGGCCTCCTTCAGGTCGCGACAGATCGCGGCGGTGCGCCGGTCCTGCCAGACGATCGCCGGGGCAAGCGGCTCGCCGGTCCCGCGATCCCAGAACACCACCGTCTCGCGCTGGTTGGTGATGCCGATCGCGGCGATCTTGTCGGCCCCGCCCGCCCGCTCCACGACGGTGCGCGAGACGGCGAGCGTCTTGTCCCAGATTTCGGCGGCATCATGCTCGACACGGCCGGCCTCGGGATAATGCTGGGTGAGTTCAGCGGCTTCGGTCGCGAGGCATTTGCCGTCCGGCGCGAACAGCATCGCGCGCGTCGAGGTGGTGCCCTCGTCGATGACCAGGATCAGATCGGACATGAGCCGATAGCTAGCGGGGATTACAGACGAGGGGAATGCCGCTAGGATGGCATATTAGTAGGCGTAAAAAGGGGACGGCATTTTGGCGGACGATCCGGGCCATGGCGAGGGGTTGAACCCCGGCGAGGGCGCGTTCGGCCTGCCGATGTCCGCCGGCGAGCCGGGCGAGGGATCGACCGTCGGCATGCGTCGCGATCGCCTTCTCGCCGCGCTGACGCTGATCGCCGGGATCGGCCTGGTGATCGGCCTTCCCTTCGCGCTGAAGGAGGGCGCCGAGTTCTTCCTGCCCACCACCGCTGCCCTGGTCATCGCGGTCGCGCTGGTGCCGGTTCTCGAATGGCTGGAGCGCCACCGCGTGCCGTCGCCGCTGGCCGCGTTCACCTGCGTGATCCTGTTTCTGGTCGCGGCGAGCATCGCCATCACCGCGATCGTCATCCCCGCGACCGAATTCTTCCGCAAGCTGCCGGAACGGATCGACCGCGTTCAGATGAACCTGGCGCCGCTGCTCGAACTTTACACGAGCCTCGAAAAATCGCTGAACCGCACTGTCCGCCATCTCGCGTCGCCCGGCCCGATCCATGCCGCGCAGACGGCGGCGGTCGCCCCGCCCAGCTCAGTTCTCGAGCTCATCGCGACATCGGCGCCGACCGCGATCATCCAGGTCTTTTTCGGCATCCTCGTCGTCTATTTCTTCCTGTCCGGCTGGACGAGGCTGCGCAAGCGGACGATCACCAGCCGGTCGAGCTTCGGCGGTGCGATGGCGACGGCGCGGGTGATCCAGGACGTGGTCGACGATACCTCCGCCTATCTCGGCACGATCACGATCATCAACCTGTCGCTCGGGCTGGTGATCGCCTTCCTGCTCTGGCTGATGGGCATGCCCTATCCGCTGATGTGGGGTGGCATCGTCGCGCTGTTCAACTATGTCCCCTATTTCGGCCCGATCGCCGCCGCGGCCCTGCTCGGCCTGGCCGGGCTGATGACCTTCCAGGATATCTGGGTCGCGCTGCTGCCGGCCTTCATCATGATCGGCTGCCACATGCTCGAGGCGAATGCGGTGACGCCGTTCATCGTCGGCCACCGGCTGACGATCAACCCGATCATGATCCTCATTTCGCTGAGCTTCTGGAGCTGGGTGTGGGGCACGCCCGGCGCGCTGCTCGCGGTGCCGCTGCTGATCATCATCCAGACGGTGATGGGCGCCGCCGGCAAGCCGGATATCGCCGGATTCCTGTTCGAGCACGGCACGCTGACCCAACAGCAACGCAGCCGGGCATGGCGTAGTGCGACGGGCGACGACGGGACCGGTTGACAGGGTGGGGCACCTCGCCTAGTTGCGCCGCCTCACGCTTTCCAAGCGGGTGTAGCTCAGTTGGTTAGAGCGCCGGCCTGTCACGCCGGAGGTCGCGGGTTCGAGCCCCGTCACTCGCGCCATTCCCCGAATTCAGCGCCGAAGCCGGGCCGCGGTCGGGGATGCCGGCGCCCCGGAACTCTCTCAGCGCCAGCGCCCGGTTTCCATCCAGAGCAGCATGCGGCGCATCGGCAATATCCACAGCCAAACGATTCCGGTGACCAGGTAGAAGCCGAGCTGAAGCAGCCAGTGCCACTGGCCGACGATTCGCGACAGGCTGGTGACCAGCACCACCCAGATCGCGATCAGGGCGAGCATCGCGAGCATGCCGACAGGCTTGCGCCAGCTTGGGGTCATTTCACGATCCATTCGCGTTCAGTGATCAGCGCATGGAGCGGCACGTCCCACGCATCGGCGGGCAGGCTCTCGACCCGTTGCATGCTCCAGGCAACCCCCACTCGCCAGGCATCGGGAAACTGCGCAAAGGCGCGGTCGTAATAGCCGGCGCCCTGGCCGAGTCGGTTGAGCGCCGAATCGAACGCGACGAGCGGGGTGAGGACGATGTCGGGCGCCAGCGCCGGCGCTTCATGATGCGGTTGCTGCAGCCCGAAGGGGCCGGGAATGAGGTCGGCCTCGCTGTCCCAGGCGAGGAACCGCATCGGCTCGCTGCGCCGCGTGACATGGGGAAGGGCGATCATGCAGCCGCGCTCGACCGCGGCGCGAGCAAGCAGGAACGGGTCTGCCTCGCTGCCCAGCGGGACATAGGAGGCGACCGTCAGGCCGTGTTCGAGCCGGGCGAGGAATTGGGGAGGGGGTTGGATCGCGGGCGGGTGGCCGGCGACGAAAAGATCGCGCTCGGCCCGGATGCGGGCGCGCAAGGCTGGCTTGTCGAGAGTCACCTAACTTCTTCCTCGGCGAAGGAGTGCCGGGAAAGAAGTAGGGTAGATCGACGCGCTACGAAAGAAAGCGGTGGCGGGACCGCCATGGCCGTTTGCCTGAATATCCTCTGACGCCGTTAGCATCAGGTGGGGATCATGTACGACTGGCCAGGGCCAGCGCAGGGACAACCCCCTAGGAAGAATAATCGCCTCAGGGATAATCGGTAAGGCTCGTACCGGGCAGTGCCCGCCACCCACGGATATAAGCGCTGAGAGGTTAATTCTCAAGGGCCGCGGCGAGGCGCTCGAGCCGCTCGGCGACCTGCTCGAGCATCGCGGCACCGACGCCTTCCGGCGGGCGGCGTTCGGCCTCGTCGAGCTGGTCGGCGAGCATCAGTGCGACGAACAGCATCGTCCGCTCACCATTGAGTCCGCCCGAGGCGCGCGCCGCTGTCGCCCAGTGCCGGTCGAGCATCTCGCCGAGCCTGCGCAGCTGTGGCTCCTCGCCGTCGCGGCAGGCGACGGTGTGGCGGCGATCGCCGATGATGAGGGTGACGTCCGACATCAGGCGCCGCCCCCGCGGGCGATGACATCGTCGAGCGCGGCGACGGCTTCCTCCATCCGGGCGCGCAGGGTCGCGTGGCGGCGAAGCGCATCCTCGGTCGCGCGCGCGCGCGCGGCCAGCGCGGCTTCGATCCTGGCAATGGCGCGGTCGATACGATCGAGTGCGGGCGGTGGCGTCTCGTCTGCCATCGCCCTCGGATAGCATGGCTTGACCGGGGGGCAAGATTGATTTGAGCCGCAACGGTTGACGGGGACGACCGCCCACCGCAAAGACCCGCGCACTTGATAGACTCGCCGGCTCGCTTTTCGCGCGTTTCGCGCCGCGCCGGCATTCGCGAGGGGAGATTTGCGATGACGGTGAAGGTAGCGATCAACGGATTCGGGCGGATCGGGCGCCTCGTCGCGCGGGCGATGCTCGAGCGCGGCGATACCGGCATGGAGCTCGTCGCGATCAACGATCTCGCCGATGCCAAGTCCAACGCCTGGCTGTTCAGCCGCGACAGCGTCCACGGCAAATATCCCGGCAAGGTCTCGGCCGAGGGTCAGGACCTCGTCGTCGACGGCAAGCGAATCCGCGTCACCGCCGAGCGCGATCCGGCCAACCTCCCGCACGCCGAGCTCGGCGTCGACATCGTGCTCGAATGCACCGGCTTCTTCACCGATCGCGAAAGCGCGCAGAAGCATATCGACGCCGGCGCGAAGAAAGTGCTGATCTCGGCCCCGGCCAAGGGCGTCGACCTGACGGTGGTGTTCGGCGTCAATAACGACAAGCTCGAGGCCGGCCACAATATCGTCTCGAACGCCTCGTGCACGACCAACTGCCTTGCGCCGGTCGCCAAGGTGCTCAACGACAGTGTCGGCATCGAGCGCGGCCTGATGACCACGGTTCATGCCTATACCAACGACCAGAAGATCCTCGACCAGATCCACCCCGATCTGCGCCGCGCCCGCGCCGCCGCCATGTCGATGATCCCGACCACCACCGGCGCCGCCCGCGCGGTCGGCGAGGTGCTGCCCGAACTGAAGGGCAAGCTCGACGGCTCGGCGATCCGCGTACCGGTGCCCGACGTCTCGTTGATCGACCTTACCTTCACGCCGAAGCGCGACACGACCAAGGAAGAGATCAACGCGATCCTCAAGGCGGCGTCCGAGAGCGGGCCTTTGAAGGGCATCCTCGACTATACCGACGAGCCCCTGGTCTCGATCGACCTGATGCACACCGCCGCCAGCTCGACCGTCGACAGCCTCGAGACGGCGGTGCTCGACGGCAAGCTGGTCCGCGTGGTCAGCTGGTACGACAATGAATGGGGCTTCTCGAACCGCATGGTCGACACCGCCGGCGCGATGGCGGCGTTCATCTGATGACCGGGGTCGGGGCGACGGGAAGGTTGGCCGGCATCGCCCGCCACGCCTTTCCCCGCGCCCCGATGGAAGTGCTCGACCATGTCCATGTTTCGGCCGAGAGCGGCCTTGCCGGCGATTTCCGCGGCGCGGTCAAGCCGGGCCGGCAGGCGAAGCGCCAGGTTTCGCTGATCGAGCGCGGCGACTGGGATGCGGCGATGGCCGAGCTCGGCGTCGATCATCACTGGTCGGTACGGCGCGCGAACCTGCTGGTCGAAGGGCTCGATCTGCCGCAGCAGGCAGGCGCGGTGGTGCGGATCGGCGACGAGGTCGTGCTCGAGATCATGGTCGAATGCGATCCGTGCAGCCGCATGGAGGAAATCGAGCCCGGGCTGAAAGCCGCGCTGACGCCGGACTGGCGCGGCGGCGCGCTGGCGCGGGTGATCAGCGGCGGTACGGTCCGCATCGGCGATATAATCAGGGTGGAAGAATGACCAAGGCCTTCAAGACGCTCGACGATCTCGGCGATATCGCCGGCAAGCGCGTGCTGGTGCGCGAGGATCTCAACGTGCCGATGGCGGACGGCGAGGTGACTGACGCAACCCGCTTCCGCGCGACTCTGCCCACCGTCACCGAGCTCGCCGACAAGGGCGCGATCGTGCTGATCCTCGCCCATTTCGGCCGCCCCAAGGGCAAGCGCGACCCGGCAATGTCGCTTGCGCTGGTGACGAAGCCTTATGAACAGGTGCTCGGCCGCCCGGTGCGCTTCATCGGCGATTGCGTCGGCGACGAAGCGGCCGACTCGATCGCGACCTTGAAGGCAGGCGATATCGCCATCCTCGAGAACACCCGCTTCCATGCCGGCGAAGAGAAGAATGATCCCGCCCTCGCCGCCGACATGGCGAAGCTCGGCGACCTCTACGTCAACGACGCCTTCTCCGCCGCGCACCGCGCCCATGCTTCGACCGAGGGCCTCGCCCATCTGCTTCCGGCCTATGCCGGCCGCGCGATGGAGGCCGAGCTGACCGCGCTCGACAAGGCGCTCGGCAATCCCGAGCATCCGGTCGCGGCGGTGGTCGGCGGCGCCAAGGTCTCGACCAAGCTCGACGTGCTCAAGCACCTCGTCGCGAAGGTCGATCACCTGATCATCGGCGGCGGCATGGCCAACACCTTCCTCGCCGCGCGGGGCGTCGATGTCGGCAAGTCGCTGTGCGAACATGAACTTACCGGCACCGCGGAGGAAATCTTCGAGGCGGCCGAGCGGGCGAACTGCACGATCCATTTGCCCTATGACGTGGTCGTCGCGAAGGAATTCCGCGCCAATCCGCCGGTGCGAACGGTCAATGTCCATGAGGTCGCGGCCGACGAGATGATCCTCGATGTCGGCCCGGCCGCGGTCGAGGCGCTGGCCGACGTCCTCAAGAATTGCCGCACCCTGGTCTGGAACGGCCCGCTCGGCGCCTTCGAGACGCCGCCCTTCGACACGGCCACCGTCGCGCTCGCCCGCACCGCGGCGGCGCTCACCCGGGACGGCTCGCTCGTCTCGGTCGCCGGCGGCGGCGATACCGTGGCCGCGCTCAACCAGGCCGGCGTCGGCGACGATTTCACCTTCGTCTCGACTGCCGGCGGCGCGTTCCTCGAATGGATGGAGGGCAAGGAATTGCCCGGGGTCGCGGCGCTGGCGCGATAGAGCGCCGGCGATCAGCTGGCGCTGGTCCCTGCCGGCGCCGGCTCGCGCAACAGCGGAATCAGGAGCCGGTTGAGGTCGTCGAGATCGAACGCGTTCGCCTTGGCATAGCGGATGCGGCCGGAGCGATCGATGACGAAGTTGGTCGGCACGCCGCCCAATGTGTCGTAGTTGCCGCGCATCTTGCGCACGGCGGAGATGTGCATCACCGCGAACAGCTTTTTCAGCTGGTAGAGCGGCAGCGAATCCTCGGTCGTGATGGCGAAGACGCGCAGGCCCGCCTTTTGCTGGGCCTGGTAATAAGCATCGAGCGTCGGCAATTCCGTGCGGCACGGCACGCACCAGGTCGCCCAGAAGTTCAGCACCACCACCTTGCCGCGCAGATCGGCGAGCGAGACCTTGGTGCCGTCGACCAGCGTCAGCTGGAAGTCGGGCGCCACGTCGCCGACCGCGGGAGGCTTGGCGCCGATCAGCATCAGCGCGCCCGCGCCGAGCCCCAATGCCTTGAACAATCGCGAGAATCGGCGCGCCATCACGTGTCCCCCCAGGTGCGGGAGACTGGAACGCGGTGCGGCCCGGGTCAAGGGGGCCGCACCGGTTCCCGCTCGGCTCACGCAGCGCGCTGAAGGCCCGACACGTCATCGAGGTCAACGGCGCGGAGCGCCGCCGGCCGCGCCTTGCAGCGCGCGACAAAGTCATCGATCGCCTCGCTCTCCGGGAAGGCCTTGCGCGCGAAGTTGAGCGCGCTGCCGACGAGCAGGTCGACCGCCGAGAACGACTCGCCCATCAGCCAGGGCCCGCGCGCCAGGGCGGTTTCGACCCGCTTCACGACCGCGTCATAGCCGCGCTGCTTCATCGGCGCGCCCTCCAGCTCGCCGCCCATTGCCGCGAACATCGCCGGCTCCATCGCCGCTGCATACCAGGTGATCCAGGTGAGATAGTCGCCGCGCCGCGGGTCGCCGACCGGCGCGCCCAGCCCGGCCTCGGGAAAGGCGTCAGTCAGGTACAGGACGATCGCGACCGATTCGGCCACCACCACGCCGTCATGGTCGATCGCCGGCACCTGCTTGTCGGGATGGGGGTTGGCCGGGTCGGGCGATCCGGTGCCGCTCATCGGCCTGAAGATCGACACCGGCTGGATCCGATAGTCGATGCCGAGCTCCTCGAGCAGCCAGATGATCCGCGACGAGCGGGATTGGGGGGCATGGTAGAGCGTGATCATCACTGGGTTCCTCACGGGATGGCCCCCCGAAGCGGGGGCGGTTGGTGATGGCGAGGCTTGTAAACCAGCGCTGCTGACAGCATGATGTCAGCAGGGAATTGCCATGCGCCGCGCCGACCGCCTGTTTCAGATCATCCAGATCATGCGGCGCTCGCCCCGCCCGGTCACGGCCGACAGCATCGCGGCCGAACTCGAAACCTCGAAGCGGACGATCTACCGCGACATTGCCGATCTGATCGGCCAGCGAGTCCCGATCCGCGGCGAGGCCGGGCTCGGCTATGTGCTCGACGGCGATTTCGACATGCCGCCGCTGATGCTCACGCCCGACGAGATCGAGGCCGTGGTGCTCGGCGCGCAATGGGTGGCGGGGCGGGGCGACCCGGTGCTCGCCACCGCCGCGCGCGACCTGATCGCCAAGATCACCAGCGTGGTGCCGGAACGCCTGCGTCCCTTCATCGCCGAGCCCGCCGCCGGCACGCGGCCGGGGTGGTCGATGGCCCCGGACGGCATCGACATCGCCCGGACCCGGGCCTGGATTCATGCCGGGCGCAAGATCCGGATCACCTATCGCAACGAACAGGGCGAGACGAGCGAGCGGGTGCTGTGGCCGGTGATCGTCGGCTATTTCGATGCGGTGCGCATGCTGGCCGCCTGGTGCGAGCTGCGCCGGGACTTCAGGCATTTCCGCACTGACCGCATCGTCGCCGCCGCATTTCTCGACGAGCGCAACGGGTGCCGGCCGGGCGAGCTGAGATTGCGGTGGAAGCGCCATATGGCAGCGAAACATGGTGCGCATTAGCCTTCGCCCCAGGCACGCGAACGCCGCCATTGCCGCGTTCGGCTGCGGCTTTACTTCCTGCCATAGGCGGCCAGGAACATGTCGACGCAGTCGGCGGCATGACGGCGCAGGGCCGCCGGCGCCGGTATGCCGGCATCGCCGAGGAGCATCGCCTGGTTCAACGGCTGCGACATCACCAGCCAGTTGAAGTGCGATGCCGCGACGGCGTAATCGTCGATCAGCAGAAGCCCGCCTTGGCCAAGGCGCTCGAACATCGCGGCCATCGCCTCCATCGCCCGCTTCGGCCCGCTTTCGTAAAGGGCCTTGCCCAGTTCGGGAAAGCGGCCGACCTCGCCGATCACCACGCGGCGCAATTGCATGAGCCTCGGCGTCAGCACGATATCGAGCTGCCGACAGGCATAGTCTTCCAGGAAGCCGCGCAGATCCCCGCCCGGCGCCAGCTCGGGAATGTCGCCATGCACTGCGTCGCTGCCCGCATTGGTCAGCCTCGACACGATCTCGAGGAACAAGGCCTCCTTGCTGACGAACTGCTTGTAGACCGTCTGTTTCGAGACGTCCGCCAGCATCGCGATCTCGTCCACATTGGCGCCGAGATAGCCGTCCCGCAGGAAGATCACCGCCCCGGCCTCCAGGATCGCCCTGCGCTTTCGCGCCGTGCGGCCGCCCTCTCTGGCGGGCCGGCCATTGGCGGTGTCGTTTCCCATCATCGTCGAATCATCCTCGATCGCTCCCGGTTGACACGATCAAACTGGCGAGTCTAGTTTGCGGAAACTGGACTCGTGAGTCCACTTAAACGAGGGTGCGAAATGCATGTACAATTTGCCGAGCTGCCGGTGCGCGATCAGGGCCGGGCAAAGCGTTTCTATGCCGACCATCTCGGCTGCACGGTCGCCGCTGACGTGCCGATGGGCGGTGGCGGCTGGCACTGGATCGAACTCGCCTTCACGGGCAGCGAGACCAGGCTGCATTTCATCCGCGCCCGGGAGGGATCATCCGACGATCCGGTCCTCGTCCTGGTCGACGATGACGTCGCCGCGACGGTCGACGCGCTGCGCGCCGCGGGCGTCGAGATCCTCACCGAACCGCATGCACCACCCTGGCAGCCCGGCCGCACGATAGCCGAATTCCGGGACAGCGAGGGAAATCGCATGGTGCTCGGCAGCCGATGAGCATGAAGACCGCCTATCGCTCCTCCTGCAGCTGCGGCCAGGTGATGCTCGAGGCGACCGGCGAGCCGATCCTGAGCGCGGCCTGCTACTGCACAAGTTGCCAGGCAGCGGCGCGCCGGTTCGAGCAGGCCCGGGGAGCGCCCCCCGTTCTTCGCAGCGACGGGGGCACCGATTACTGCCTTTTCCGCAAGGATCGGGTGCGGGTCACCCGAGGAGGAGAGCAGTTGCAGGAGCATCGCCTCACTGAGGAGTCCGCCACGCGGCGCCTCGTGGCGGCGTGCTGCAACGCGCCGATGGTGCTCGATTTCACCCGCGGGCACTGGCTGACGCTCTATCGGGATCGATTGAGCCAGGACGCGCCACCGGTCGAAATGGGCCTCATGGCGAAGGACCGCCCTGCGGACCGGCCGCTCCCCGACGGCTTGCCGATCTACGAGGCTTACCCTGCGAGGTTCATGATCAGGATCATGATTGCCTGGGCCAGGATGGGTTTTCGACGGCCCCGGCTGACCTGGTGACTGGCTGGGGCCTGCCATCTCTTCAGGCATGCCGGCCGCCGCGGCCTTGGCCCGCTCCGCTTCGGTGGCGCCGAGGCGGCACATGGCGTGGGCCTCGGCGGCGAAATCGGGTTTGTCGACCATGGCGCCGTGGATAGCGCGGGTGGGGTCGGGGTTGAATCGCGGTGGGGTGTTGGGAATGTCATGAGGGTTGCTGACATTTTGGATGGCGCGACGTTTTGATAATTATTGTTATAAATCAATTATATACGGATCGAAAGCAAACTGTCAGCGGAATTCCGGCGCGGGAAGGGCGGTGACGGCGAAGAATGCGGGCAGCCACGAAGATTGCGGGTTGCCGATGTTCGTGAACCACGCATAACTTTCGCGTTCAGTCTCCCGCCACGGCGATCGGCCCAGAACGGCTCCATCGCAGGGTAAATCCCTGGAGGGAGACCAGATGTGATCAAGAAATTCCTCAGCTCAGTCGCGCTCGCCGGTGTGGCGATCGCCGGTTTCGGCGCCGTTCCGGCATCAGCGCAGGATTATGGCCGGGACGGCTATCGCCAGACCTACAGCCATGACCGCGATGATGACGGCGACGGGCGCTACGCCCGGGACGACCAGTATCAGTATGAGCGGCGGCAGGACGCGTATCGGCGCTATCAGGCGGAACAGCGCCGCGCCCAATATGAGCGGTACAACCGCGGGTATGATCGCGGCTACGCCGATGATGGCTACGGCCGGGCCTATGGCTATCAGGATGACTCGCGCCGCCGGCAATATCACCAGGGCCGGCGCTGCACGTCGGGCACCACCGGCGCTGTTGTCGGTGCCGTGCTGGGCGGACTGCTCGGCCGGGAAATCGGCCGTGGCGGCCGGTACAACGAGCCGAGCACGACCGGCCTGATCCTGGGTGCCGGCGGCGGCGCCCTCGCCGGTCGCGCCATCGAGCGCTCCAATTGCCGCTGATCCGGCACCGCCAGCAAAAAGGAAAATAAAGATGATTCGTCGTTTTGCCATCGCGGCAGCTTTGTCGACCGCATCGCTCGTTGTCTTTCTCCCCGCCGCATCGGCGCAAACCTATGGCGGGGTGACGCTGAGCTTCGGCTCGCCCGGCTATCATGATCGCTACGACCGCCGATATGAGCAGCCGCGCTACAATCCCTATGAGGACCAGGACGAGGCCTGGGAGGCCCGCCGCCGCTGGGAGCAACATGAGCGTTGGGAGCGGGAACGCGCGCGGCAGGAACATTGGCGCCATGAGCATGCTGAGCACGGCCGCTGGCATCGTGATGACGATGACGACGACTGATCGTCGTCATTCGCCATTGTCTGTCATCCGCTCTGTGATCTGGAGGGACTATGCCACCCGCACGCCTTGAAACCCGGGAAGATTCCTCGAGCGGCCGCGGGCCCCGGAGCATTTCGGGTGCCGTGTTCGATTTCGTCGTGATCCCGTTCCTAACCGCGCTAATCCTGCTGATGATCTACGAGATCGCGAGTCAGCTATGGCTGGGATTACCCCATGTAATTCCAATGAATTGAGGATTGTCCTTCACTGAGCACACAGATTCGTGTCGGCCGATGACAATCGCGTGCGGCCGTAACTGCCCCATGTCTGAACCACGAAACCTGCCGGCGAGCAGCGCCTCAGCTGGAATCGGACTTTGCGGGCCCGGAAGTCGAGCGAGACCTTGCGGAATGTTTGAAGAACATCGGTTCCGAGAAACAAGGCCGGCTCGTCGGCGATCCCGAATATGTGGAACGGGGGCAGGTCAGCAAAGGCGACCGGCAGGTTCCGGATGAGAATCCCGCCGATCTGAAGCTCCGGTATCACCGCGACCTGCAGGTCGATCTCCTTGCCGGTTACGCCGAGCGCCTTCACTTGCTCGAACTTTTGATGACGTCGGACAAGCTTGTCGCGGAGGATCGGGTTCCCGATCGTCATCTCCGCGCCGGTATCGATCACCGCGTCGAGCGATAATGAGCCTGCCGTGACATGGGTCAGAATGAGCTGGCCCCGGCTCCGATGCGCGATGACAACGACTTCATCGGGCAGGGCTTTCGGCGGCCTGGTTGCGTCCTCGACCTTGATCTGCCGTTTGTCGAAATCCATCATGATGCGCTGCCGGACAAGCGCATCGATGCCGATCATGCCCTGGCCACCGACATCGCCTTCGCTGAGTGCGGGCAGCTGCAGGTTTTCGACGGTCGTCGGGCCCAGCATCAGGCTGTCGACCTTCACGCGATCGACAATGCTGCGCTCGGTCATGCCGTTCAGAACGACGGGCGTGCCGAGCGGCAGTTGAAGGTCGCGCACGATGCGCAACCCGACGACCGAGGTGTCGGCGCCGCTGTCGACGATGAACCGGTATGGACCGTGGCCGTTGATCTGCACTTCGACGGAGAGGCGCGTCTCAACCTCCCGCGCCTTCAAATCCTGTCCGCCGATCGCGAGCGTGTCATCGATGATCGCGGGGGGCAGCGCAGGCATGGCGGATACCGACGGAGGTGCGGGCCTCGGTCTGCTTATTCGCGGCGTTTGCGCGGCCGTGCCGGTGTTGCTCGCGATGAGCGCGGCGAGCGACAGGACCAGGCCGTGGCGAGGAACGAACATGTTGCGTCCTGACCTCCGAGGCGGATTGACCCTATTACGCCCGAGTGCCGCCATAGGCACGTCCTATCTTGGGGATCACACTGCAACTTCCGCCTCCGCAACCTCCCCCGCCCCTCGCCCATGGTCCCCCCGTCGAACCGCCCGGTAACGCCCGGGCGACAGCCCATGATGCCGCCGGAACAGCTTCGAAAAGGCGGTCGCCGTCTCGTACCCGACCCGGCTCGCGATCCGCGCCACGCCATCGTCGGTCGTCTCCAGCAGGAACGCAGCCTCGGCCATCCGGCGCGCGATCAGATAGCCCTGCATCGGCTGGCCGACGAGCCGGGTGAAGCGCGCCGAAAAGGCCGAGCGGCCGAGCCCGACGCGGTGTCCGAGGCCGGATAGTGTCCAGGGCCGGGCCGGGTGTTCGTGGATCAGCTGAAGGGCAGGCCCGATATGCGGATCAGCCATCGCCCCGAGCCAGCCGCCTTCTCCGGGGCCGAGCGACGCGATCCAGCTTCGCAGCACCTCGACGAAAAGGACCTCGGTAAGCCGCGAGAGCGCGACGGCCTGGCCCGGGCGTGCGAGCGCCGACTCGCTCACCATGCGTTGCAGGATCGCCTCGAGCCATCCGCCGTCTTCCGCCGGCTTGAGGACAAGCACGGGCGGCAGCAATTCAAGCACGCTGCCGCGCGACGGCAGCGCAACGGTGAAATTGCCGCAGATCATCGTCGCGAGCGGCTGCGCATCGCCGCCGTGGCGCACCATGCCGAGGCGCCCGGGCAATCGATCGATGTCGGGAATCGGCAGGGGCTTCGTCGCACGATCCGAAAACAGCACATGCGGCTCGCCGCGCGTGACGACGACGAAATCGCCCGCGGTCATCGGGAGCTCCGGTCCGGCTTCGAACGCCAGCGTCGCCGAGCCGCGGCTGAGATAGTGGAACAGGGCGTAGGGGCGCGCCGGCAGCGCCAGGTTCCAGGGGTGCCCGAGCTCGAAGTGGAAGAGCAGGGTTCCGCCCAGGCGGACTCGATCGAGCACTTCGGCGAGGATGTCCATGTGCGCGAGGCTAATCGCATGGACGATCGGACACAATATACGGACGATCGGGTCCTATCGTGTGGAAAAACCCGGGACTAGGGCGTGCGGCGGCGGGGCGACATGTCGTGTGGAAGACCATTGCGCGCTGGGCGGATGGGGGAACCGCGACCTGGCCGGACCCTGCTCCTTCCCCGGACCTGTATCGTCCGACTCAGCGACAGGAATATTCAATGAAAACTTTCCTCCTCTCGGCCACAACCGTGCTCATGGCGGGAACGGCGTTTGCCGCTTCGGCCAAGCCGGCGCCTCTGCCCAGGGGCGCGGCGCACAATATCGTTCTCGTGCACGGGGCTTTCGTCGACCAGTCGAGCTGGCAGCCGGTCGCAGCCATCCTCAAGGAGAAGGGCTACACCGTAACGCTTGTCGAAAATCCGCTCACCTCGCTCGCGGCCGATGTCGATGCAACGAAGCAGGCGCTCGCCAGGCAGAAGGGCAAGACCGTTCTCGTCGGCCATTCATGGGGCGGGGTGGTCATCACCCAGGCAGGGGACGATCCCAAGGTCTCGGCGCTCGTCTATGTCTCGGCCTTCGCGCCCGATATGGGCGAATCCCTGGCCGCGCTGGCGAAGGCCGGCCCGGCGACCGAAGGCGGCGCGGCGATCCATCCGGACGCGAAGGGCGACCTCTATATCGATCCCAAGATATTTCCGTCAGCGGTGGCGGCCGACCTTCCCCCGCAGATCGCCGAACACCTCGCCAACACGCAGCTTCCGCTGAACCATATCGCGTTCGAGGCGCCGGTCGATGTCGCAGCCTGGCACAACAAACCGACCTTCTATGTGATCAGCACGCAGGACAAGGTGATCGCGCCCGAGGCGCAGCGGTTCTTCGCGGCCAGGATCAAAGCCAGGACAAGCGAGGTTGCCGGCAGCCATGCCTCGCTCGTGGTCCATGCGCAGGAAGTCGCCGCGGTCATCGAAGAGGCAGCGCTTGCCGAATGATGTCTGGGCTTCCCGAACCGATGCGCACGCGCGTTCGGGCGAGGGGCTGAGCGCGGTCCTTGCCCGGCTGGTTCACGAGCCGCGGGAGCGACGGGAAGGGCCGGCGTGCGAGCGCCGGCCCTTTTCGTGTCGGCTCCCCAGTCAGATCTCCGCGTTGCGCGCGGACAGCAGATCGCCGACGAGCCACAGGGCAGCCGCCATGCACAGGCTGATGGCGGCGCCCGCCCAGCGCAGCCACTCCGTCGGGTGCGTGACCGCTCCCGGCAGCCATGCGAGCAGCGCGAAGCAGACGTACATCAGTGCGCCGAGCCGCGTTGCCGGCACCGCAAGCCGGTTCGCGATCAGGCTCAGGCCGACGGCGAGATGCCCCACACCCGTCGCGAGTGCCCAGAAAAGCTGGCCGCCGGGCATCCATTCCGGGACCATGCTGGCGGTAAGCTTGAGCCCGGAGAAATGGGCGAGCGCGAAGACAAGCGAGCAGATGCCGAACGCAATGCGCGCCGTCGTCGCGCCCGCCGATCCGCCCGCGCGCATCCGGAGCAGGATCGCCCAGCTGCCGGCCACCACGGACGATTGCTCGGCAAGGCCAAGCAAGGCTGCCGGGTTGGCGGGCGGGCCGACCAGTTTCAGCAGATAGCAGGCATCATAAAGCGCGAAGAGAAGCAGCAGGATCATCGCCGCCGGCCGAACGGTGCGCGCGACCAGCAGGCCCGCGCCGCCGGTGACGAGCAGCCCCGCCGACAGATAGGCGAGCGGCTGCCGGAAGGGCAGGCCCTCCGGCACCGGCTGCCACAGGATGGCGAAGTCACCCTGCAGGAAACAGGCAATGCCGTACAGGATCGCGGCTATGCCAAGGAACGCCACCCCACCGCCCGGCTGACCCAGCCGCCGCACCATCTCTCCGGTCTGCATCGAACATCCTCTTTCCCGCCGGTGCCCGTGCATGGTCCGGCCTCTTCGTGCCGCTGTGGAAGAAGGGTCGCGGCGAAGGCGAATAAGGAAAGAATCAATTTCTTCTAACCCGGGCCGCGCCCTGCCCCGCAATGCTTTTAATCGGGCCGGGGACGTGCAAAAAAAACCGGGTGGAGCGAGGGCGGTTGTGAGTTCCAGATGACGAGACACATGATCGGTGCCTGGACGTTCGAGCCCGGCGCCAATGAATTGCGCCGCGACGATGGCGAACGCCGCCGTCTCGAGCATCGCGCCGCGGTTACGCTCGAGCTCCTCTGCAGTCGCCCGGGCGAGATCGTGACGACCGAGGACATCGTGGCGCAGGTCTGGAACGGCCGCGCCATCAGCCCCAACAGCGTTCCGGTCGTCATCAGCGACTTGCGCCAGGCGCTCGAAGACGATGCCCGCAGCCCCCGTTATATCGAGACGGTGGCAAAGCGCGGCTATCGCCTGATGGTCGAGCGGCCGGCCCAGGCACCGGTCATGGCGTCTGGAAACCGCGTTCGTCCGGCAATCCTCGTGCTGGTCGCGCTGGGGCTGGCACTGGGGGCCGGCCTTGCCTTTGCCGTGATCGGGCGGCCGGCGGCACCGGTGCTTGTGGTCAGGCAGGTGCACAACGTCACCGGCAACCCGGTCTATGGTCCGCTCGCCAGCGCCACCAGCGCGGTGATGGTGTCCGAGGCCGAGCAGCTGAGCGACGTCGAGGTCTATCGGGGCGCCAGCCCACGCCCTGACGCGGTCGGGCTCGACTCGATGCTCATCATCTGGAACGGCCGCCCGGCGATCATGATGTGGGCCCACCGCGCGGGCGGCCCGGTATTGTGGTCGGGCATGACGGGCGGCGGCGAACAGCGCATCCCCTATGACATAGCGCACGAAATGCACCGCCTGGGCGAGCAGCTCCGGCGCTGACCCGGCATCGCAATCACCGCCCCGCCTGAGCGATCTTCGTCCCGAGCAGCACAAGCCGTTCGCCGGTAATCCCGAACCAATGCGGCGTCCCCGCCGGCACCGGGAACACATCGCCGGGATGCAGCGACCGCGTGGTGCCGCCCTCGATCCGGCTTCCCTCGATCAATGTCGGGTTAGATCTCGGGGACGGTGCACTTAATTAGCGCAGATTTGCGCGAGAATTACGCAGTGGCAGAAATAACTGTACCGTCAGCGAGTCTTCACCGGGTTTCCAAAATTATTTCAAAAGTATCTTGAGGATCGGCCAAAGTCGGCCGATTCCGGAGGTTGGGCAGAACCCGCTTTTGCCTTGCTGCAGTAGGTGATACCATGGCCGAGTTAGGGGGCGGAGGCCTACAGACCAGAATGATTATGCAACGATGCATGGGGGGGAATCGATGCGCCTGACGAAACTAGCGGTCCAGTCTCGTTTGCGTGACTTTGTGTTTATAAATTACTCGCAACTGGGCTTCGCGAGTACGAGTGGCGCGCTAGCTTTTGCTGGTGGTTCTTTAATACCCATCGTAAAGGACGGCGGTTCTAGCTTCCTTCCCAGAATTGGGTTTTTGATAGCTGGATTCTGCATAACAATGATATCGCTGACAACATGGAACGCGCGCTCAATATTCTGTGGGTCGGCGCGCTTGTCCGTCGGCGATGCTCTCTGGCCGTTAGCGATGGGCTTGGCAAATTTCGTACTCTTTGCAACGCTGCTACCGGGCTCTGATCCTCTAGTCTGGCAGTGGTTTCCGCTCGTTGCCGTATTTCACGGATTTTTCGGTTTTTTGCTGACCCGTCGTCGCCTAAAAATTACCTGCCAAGATTTAGACTTCGAGAGCGACCTAAGCGACCTAAAAGAAATGATGATTATAGAGGTAAAATCTGACAATAGCGGAACGATTATCTTTATGGTGGTGTCAATGGGATTCTTTATCGCGATTCAGCTGTGTCAAAAATACCAGACGTGCTGGTTGCCATTGGTTTGTTCAGCTATTGTATTGATATATGTTTTAATATCTATTAAGATATGTCATCGAGCATTTGGATTTCTGGAGAAGGCGGAGAAACTTATTTCGGATTGACCGTATTATGGCCGCAGCGCATCTTTTTTCCGCATGGACTACGGCGTAAACGCAATTGAGCGCGCCCTCGCTGCCACCCTGGCGTCCCCCTATATCCCCACCTCAAAGGATCCCCCCTGCCGAAGCCCCGCGCGGCCTTCGGACGCTGGCAGAGACCATTTGAAGCGCCGCTGGGCGATCATCCTCACGGTGCACGATACGGACGCGCTGGACAATATCACCGCCGCTGCCCCAGCCCGAACCCAATCACCGCCCCGCCTGAGCGATCTTCGTCCCGAGCAGCACAAGCCGCTCGCCGCTGATCCCGAACCAATGCGGCGTCCCCGCCGGCACCAGGAACACATCGCCGGGATGCAGCGACCGCGTGGTGCCGCCCTCGATCCGGCTTCCCTCGATCAGCGTCGGGTTGGTCGTCGCGGGATCGACCAGCCGGCCGCCCGACACCATGGTGCCCTCGCCCGCGACGACCATGACATATTCGGCCTGGCCCGGGTGCGCGGCGGGCTTGCCGGGCCTGGTCCAATATTCGAGCGCCGCCACCGCGTCGCCGCCGCGGACCAGGGGGCGCCACATGAAGCCCTGGCCGGGCTTCAGTGCCTGGCGCATCGCCTCGACCTGCGCCTTGATCTCCGCCGCCGAGGCGTAGCCGGTGGGGTCGGGGAGGGCAGGAGCACCCGCGGTCTGCGCCGCGGCCGCCGAAGACAGCAGGAGCGCGGCGGACAGGAGGGTGGCGGACAGGAGGGTGGGGGGCAGGAGGCGCTTCACAGCTCGATCCTCCGGCCTTCGCGCGCCGAGCGGTAGATCGCCTCGATGATCCGCAGGTCGCGCAGGCCCTCCTCGCCCGAGACGATCGGCTCGCGCCCGCTGGCGATGCACTCGGCGAGGTGATCGAGCTGGCCGGCGAACTGGGTCCTGCCCGGCCCGGGCGGCGGGCTGGTGGTCTCGTGCTCGCGCCCGTCGCGGCCGGTCCACAGATGGTTGCCGTCATAGCGGGTCGCGGGCTCGAGCTCGATCCGGCCCTTGTCGCCGACCGCGATGATATGGTTCTGGTTGGCGCTGTACATGGATTTGCAGCCCGCCACCGCGCCCGAGGGGAAGAGGAGCTGCCAGTCGATCTGGTCCTCCACCTCGTGGAAGCGCGGATCGGTGCGGTCAGTCGATTCGAGCGCCTGCACGGCGACCGGCTCCTCGCCGGTCATGTAGCGCGCGGCCTGGAGCGCGTAGATGCCCATGTCCATCAGCGAGCCGCCGCCGGAAAGCGCGCGCCTGAGGCGCCATTTCGACGGATCGCCCTGGATGAAGCCGTGCTCGGAGCGGACATAGCGGATCCTGCCCGCAGCACCGCTGCGCGCCAGCCGCATCGCCTCGAGGTTGAACGGCTCGAAATGGCAGCGATAGCCGATCATCAGCTTGCGGTTGGCTGCCTTGCACGCAGCGATCATCCGCACGCATTCGGCCGCCGAGACTGCCATCGGCTTCTCGCACATCACATGCTTGCCGGCGCGGGCGGCGCGGATGACATATTCGGCGTGCATCGAATTGGGCAGGCAGACATAGACGATGTCGACGTCGGGATTGTCGCGGATCCGGTCGAAGGTCTCGTAGGAATAGATCGCGCTCTCCGGCAGCCCGTGCTCGGCGGCGACGCGGCGCGCCTTGGCCGGGTCCCCGCTCACCACGGCAGCCAGCCGGCTGTGCGCGCAATTGGCGAATTGCGGAATGATCACCCCGAGCCCGTACATGCCGAGCCCGACAATGGCATAGCCGAGCGGGCGGTCCGGCGCGGCGTGGGCGATGCCGCTCGACAGGAGTGCGGTCGATGCGGCGGCGAGGAGCAGGTCTCGGCGGTCCAGGTCCATTCGGATCACTCCCTGACAGTGGGTGGAAGGTGCGGAAAAATCGAGCGCGGGCAATAGAGCGGCCGCCCAGCCTATGCCCTCGCGGCGGGCTCCGGAACCGCGACCTTGGTCGGTGCCTCCTCCGGGACCCCTCTATGCCGGCCTGGTCCGCAGCCGGCCCTCATAGTCGCGCTTGCCGAGGGGAACGCCCCGCGAGCGCAGGATGTCGTAGGCGGTGACGGCGTGGAAATGGAAGTGCGGCAGCGAGAAGGAGAGGATGAAGGTCTCCGACGTGAAGGCGAGCATCCGCGGGCCGATCTGAAGATTCAGCTCCTTGCCCGCCCAAGTGTTGACCTCGTCCGCGGTGAACGCCTCCAGCGCCGTTTCCGCCCTGGCGATCATGGCCTGCAGCTCAGCGAAGGGGACCGGCCCGACCAGACCGGGCGGGGTGAAGACGCCGGTCTTCAGCGCCTTCACTCCCCAGACGCTATGGTGCCATGCCGCTTCGATCTGAAAATGAAAGGGGGCCATGTCGCCGAAAAGGCGCTCGTTTACGACGCTGTCGGGATCGACGCCCGTCTCCTCGAAATGCGCGGCGGCACGGCCGAGAAAGCCGCCGATGGCCTGCACGGTCTGCAGGAAGGTCGGCACGCTGAGATCGTAGAGGGATGTCGGCATCGGCTGGCTCCGGCTGGTGATTGGATGCCAGCTTCCGGGGCAGGTCGCAACGCGCTGCGGCGCATTGTTGCCCCTTGCGCCATCGCCCGCTAACAGCCCGGCATCATATCACTTCAGCGCCGAGGGAATCACGATGACGCCGCAGGTCAAGGCCATTCTCGCAAACTACGAGTCGGACAATCCCGGCGTTAAGGCGAACCTCGCGCGCATCCTGATGCAGGGCCATCTCGGCGGCACCGGCAAGCTGATCATCCTGCCCGTCGACCAGGGCTTCGAGCACGGCCCGGCGCGCAGCTTCGCGGTCAACCCGCCGGCCTATGATCCGCATTATCACTGGCAGCTCGCGATCGACGCCGGCCTCTCCGCCTTCGCCGCCCCGCTCGGCATGATCGAGGCCGGCGCCGGCACCTTTGCCGGCCAGGTGCCGACCATCCTCAAGGTCAACAGCTCGAACAGCTGGGCGCAGGGCGCCAACCAGGCAGTCACCGGCAGCGTCGAGGACGCGCTCCGGCTCGGCTGCTCGGCGATCGGCTTCACCATCTATCCCGGCTCGGATCATCTGAACGACATGATCGGCCAGATCCGCGACATGTCGGCCGAGGCGAAGTCGGTCGGCATCGCGACGGTCATCTGGTCCTATCCGCGCGGCGGCATCCTGCCCAAGTCGGGCGAGCTCGCGCTCGATGTCGGCGCCTATGCCGCGCACATGGCCGCCCTGCTCGGCGCGCACATCATCAAGGTGAAGCTGCCCAGCGACCATATCGAGCAGAAGGAAGCCAAGCCGTTGTACGAGGGCACTGACTGGTCGAAGCAATCGGACCGGGTGAAGCATGTCGTTCAGTCGAGCTTCGCGGGCCGGCGGATCGTGGTGTTTTCGGGCGGCGCCGCCAAGGGCGAGGACGCCGTCTATCAGGACGCGCGCGACATTCGCGACGGCGGCGGCAACGGCTCGATCATCGGCCGCAACACCTTCCAGCGGCCGCGCGACGAGGCATTGGCGATGCTCGCCAAGCTGGTGAGGATCTACAAGGGCGAGGAGTGAGCCAGCCGCCCGTCATTGGCCGGCGCGGGCTTGTCGGCGGCGCGGTTGCGATCGCGGTGATCGGCAGGGCTGCTGCGGCGATGACGGGAGACGCCACGGCGGGAGATGGGGCGATGTTCGGTACGATCGGGCGGATCAAGGCAATTGCCGGGCAGCGGGACGCGCTTGCGGCGATCCTCGCCGGCGGATCCGGGGGAATGCCAGGCTGCATCAGCTATATCGTCGCCGAGGACCTTGCCGATGCCGACGCGCTCTGGGTCACCGAGATCTGGGAAAGCAGGGAAGCGCACCAGGCATCGCTGGCGCTCCCCGCGGTGCGCGAGGCGATCGGCAAGGGCCGGCCGCTGATCGCCTCCTTCGACAGCGGCGCGCAGACCAGGCCGATCAGCGGGGTGCGCCGATGAGCGACCCGACCTGGATCGCGGTCGACGATTATATCGGCGCGCACCTGCTCGGGCCTGACGCGGCGCTCGACGCGGCGCTTGCCGCCAACGCGGCGGGTGGCCTGCCGGCGATCGACGTCTCGGCGGCGCAGGGCAAGATGCTCCACCTGTTCGCGCGCATCGCCGGCGCGAAGCGAATCCTCGAGGTCGGCACGCTCGGCGGCTATTCGACGATCTGGCTGGCGCGGGCGCTGCCCGAGGGCGGCCAGCTGGTGACGCTCGAGCTTGAGCCGCACCATGCCGAGGTTGCCCGGGGCAATATCGCCCGTGCCGGGCTGGCCGACCGGGTCGAAGTCCGGGTCGGGCCGGCGATCGCGACGCTCGACGCAATGATCGCGGCCGGCGAGGGGCCGTTCGACCTGATCTTCATCGACGCCGACAAGCCGGGCAATGTCGCCTATCTGGGCGCCGCGATCGCGCTCGGCAGGCCGGGCACGGCGATCATCGTCGATAATGTCGTCCGCGAGGGCGGGGTGCTCGATGCGGCCAGCGACGATCCCCGCATCCAGGGCACCCGTGCGCTGTTCGAGGCGGTCGCCGCCGAGCCGCGGCTGAGCGCGACGGCGGTGCAGACGGTCGGCGCAAAGAAATGGGATGGATTCCTGCTGGCCGTGCTAGGCGCGCCGGCATGACAGACGACGATCGCCTCGACCCGCTTGAATCGGATTTCGCCGAGCAGTTTACCCGCGACATCCGCCGGCCGCCCTGCCAGCTCTATCTCGTTTCCCCGCTCGACGTGACCGGCGACTTCGCCGCCCGGCTCGCGCGCGCGTTCGATGCCGGGCCGGTCGCTGCGTTCCAGCTGCGGCTGAAGGGCATCGACCAGCATGAGGCGGTGCGCCTCGGCGAACCGCTCCGCGCGCTCTGCGCCGAGCGCGAGGTGGCGTTCATCGTCAATGACAGCATCGCGCTCGCCAAGCGGCTCGGGGCTGACGGCGTTCATCTCGGCCAGGATGATGGCGACCCGCGCGAGGCGCGCGCCGAGCTCGGCCCGGCGGCGCAGATCGGCGTCACCTGCCACGACAGCCGCCACCTCGCGATGGAAGCGGGCGAGGCGGGTGCCGACTATGTCGCGTTCGGCAGCTTCTATCCGACCACGACCAAGGAGGTCAGCCATCGGCCCGAGCCGGTGATCCTGAGCTGGTGGTCGACCCTGTTCGAAATCCCCTGCGTCGCGATCGGCGGGATCACGCCGGCCAATGCAGCGCCGCTGGTCAAGGCGGGGGCGGATTTCATCGCCGCGTCGAGCGCGGTCTGGGGCGGGGACGAGGCGGCTGCGGTCAAGGCGTTCGCGGCGGTGCTCGCGGAGCGCTGATCAGTAACGGGCGCGGCCGACCCGGTTGTCGGCCCTGGTGGTGAACAATTTTCGCGCGGTCGCGCCCGAATCGCGGACCAGCACCATCACTTCGTCACCGACCTGAATCTGCTCGTCGCTTGCCGGCCGGGCGATCGCCTCGCCGTTTCGCTTGATCTGGACGATGAAGAAGGCACCGCCGCCCTGCCGCTCGGCATCGCCGACGGTGAGGCTCGACATGGCAGCGCCCTCCCGGGCGATCACCAGTTCGAGGTCGAGGCCGAGTTCGCCAAGGTCGCGCCGGGCCTCGTCGAGCCGGCCATCGGCGGCGAGGTCGGCGCTCGCCGGAAACAGGATCATCCGCGCGATCCGCTCGGCGCCGATATGAGTCGGCATCACCACCTGATGCGCCCCGGCGCGGAGCAGCTTGCGCTCAGTGGTCGGCGCCTCGCCGCGCGCGATGATCTCGAGCTTGAGGTTGAGGTTGTGCGCGCTGAGCGTGATGAAGACATTGGCTGCGTCATCCGGCAGCACGGTCGCCAGCACCCGGGCCCGCTCGATCCCGGCGCCGAGCAGCACCTCCTCCTCGGTCGCGTCGCCAGTGATATACAAATGCCCCGCCGCCTCGATCTCGGCGAGCCGGGCGGCATCGCGCTCGATGATCACCAGCGGCATGCCCGCCGCCGCCAGGTCGCGCGCCAGCATCACCCCGATCCGCCCATAGCCGCAGATGATCGCGTGGCCCGACAGCTTGTCGATGCGGCTCTGCATTCGGTTCGCTCCCAATATCTGTCTGAGTTGCAGGACGGTCATTACCTGGACCAGCGCGCTGGTCAGCAGGATCATGCCGGTGCAGCCGAGGATCATGGTGCTGACGGTGACGGCATGGAGATAGGTCGTGTCGATCGGCCGGATCTCGCGATAGCCGACCGAATAGACGGTGAGCAGCACCATGTAGAAGGCGTCGGTGAGGCTCCAGCCGGCGGCCATATAGGCCAGGGTCGCGACCACCACGACCGTCCCGACGAAGATCAGGACGGAGACGAGATTTCGGACCGGGGAGCCAAGGACGCTTTCGGCGTCGGCGAAGATCTTGCGCACGGATGGGGAGTGTGGCGAAGCCGCCCCCCTCTGTCCAGCGCTGCGGCGGTCAGATCACCAGCGGCGCACCGGCCCGCTGTCGACATGGACGAAGCCGTCGCGCGGATAATAGCCGACCCCGCCGCCGCCCAGCGCGAGCGCCGCGCCGTGAAGCCGCGCGAGCGACACGCCGGGCACCATGATGTCGGTCGCCTTGCCGAGCATATGTTGGCTCTGGCTCGCGACGCCGGTATGCGAACCGCCGGCGGCGCGCAGCGCCGCGTTGGTCCTGGGCGAGCGATAGCCCGAGATCAGGCCGATCTGAGTCCTGCCGCTGAGATCGAGCTTTTCGCGCAGCGCCACCAGCAAGGCGAGCAGGTGGTGGTCCATCGCCATCGTCTCGCCGGTGCGCCAGTCGCGCAGGCCGTGATTCAGCTCGGCGAGGCCCTCGGGCACGAAGCGCCCGTTGCGCGCGAACAGGGCATCGACGCTCTCGTTGGTGTGGACGTTGCGGATCGCGAGGCGCCATTCGCCGCCCATCGCCCCACCCATCGCCCTCGCGGGCATCGGAAAGGCGAGCGCAGCGCCGCCCGCGACCGCGCCGCCGATCAGCGCGCGGCGCGACAGCATAGGGCCCTCAGCTCGTTGCGGCGTGGAAACAAGCCGTTCGTCTATCGTTGAATGCATGGACTGATAGTTAGGAATTTGATTTGACGAAGAAAACAGCCCTCGCCTCAGCCTGTCTGGCGCTTTGCACCCTTGGTCCCGTTAGTGCGCGGGCAGAGGGAACCAATGCTGCCGCGACGCAAACGGTCGATCGCAACATCCTTCATGTCCAGGTGATCCTCGATCATCTCGGCTTCTCGCCGGGCGTCCTTTACGGCCATCAGGGCAAGTCCCTCGTCGCCGCGCTCAAGGGCTTTCAGGAGTCGCGCGGGTTGGAGCGGACCGGCAAGATCGATCAGCCGACTCTGCTCGCTCTCCATCCCTATGCCGCGTGGCGCCCCACCCGCACGCTGGCGCTGACCGCGGATGCGCTTGCCGGGCCCTATGTGAATCCGTTCCCCAAGGATCCGCAGGAACAAGCCAAGCTGCCGGCGCTCGGCTATCGCTCGCCGATGGAGAAGCTGGCCGAGATGTTCCATACCACGCCACAGGTGCTGCTCGCGCTCAACAGCCCCGAGACCCGGCTCGCGGCCGGGTCGCCTGTCGTGTTTCCCAACGCGCTGCCGGACTCGCGCGCTTATGATCCGAAGCTGCCCGCCACCTGGCGCAAGACGCTGTCCGATCTCAACGTCGACGCCAACCAGCCCCAGGGCGTGAAGATCGTGGTCGACAAGTCGGATCAGGTTTTGCGCGTGCTCGACAAGGACGACAAGCTCGTCGCGCAATTCCAGGCTACGATGGGCAGCACGCATGATCCGCTGCCGCTCGGCGCCTGGAAGATCCAGGGCGCGAGCTATAATCCGACCTTCAACTATAACCCCGACCTGTTCTGGGACGCGAAGAGCAGTGCGAAAGCGGCAAAGCTGCCTGCCGGACCCAACGGACCGGTCGGCGTGGTCTGGCTTGATCTGAACATCCCGCATTACGGCATTCACGGCACGCCGGAGCCGAGCACGATCGGCCGCGCAGAAAGCCATGGCTGCATCCGCCTGACCAACTGGGACGCGGCCCGCCTGTCGCTGATGGTGAAGATCGGCACGCCGGCGATCTTCCAGGAATGATTGTCCTGCGGCGCCTCGGCTATGCCTTTCTGACGGTGATCTGCCTGATCGCCGGCGCCTATGTGGCGCTGGTGCTGTTCGGCCGGACGCTGCCCGATGCGCCGCAATCGGGAACCGGGCCGGGCAGGGTGACGACAATGACGTCGACCACCACCACAAGCTCCTCGCATCGGCTGGGGGGCGCGGGCGGGCCCTTGCTCGCCGTCCCCGTCGCGGGAGTCGCCCGGTCGTCGATCAGCGACAGCTGGGGCGATCCCCGCGAGAACGGTTTGCGCAGCCATCACGGCACTGACATCATGGCGCCGGGCGGCACGCCGGTCAGCGCCGCGGCGCCCGGCACCGTCGAGAAATTGTGGAACAGCGCGGCCGGCGGCACGACCATCTATATCCGGTCGCCCAATCGTGACTGGACCTATTATTATGCCCATCTCTCGGGTTATGCGCCGGGCCTGCATGAAGGGCAGGTGGTGAAGACCGGCGATCTACTCGGCTTTGTCGGCGATACCGGCGATGCCGGCGCAGGCAATTTCCATCTCCATTTCGGGCTGACCCGCACCACGCCCGATCAGCATTGGTATCAGGGCGAGGATGTCGATCCCTATCCCTACCTTGCCGGGAAGCCCTCCTCTCGTTAAAGCGCGCCCCTTCGCTCTTTCCAGATACAGGCACCCCATGAAGATCAACGCGGTCGAGATTCGTCCCGGCAATATCCTCGAATATGAAGGCGGCATCTGGCGCGCGGTGAAAATCCAGCACACCCAGCCCGGCAAGGGCGGCGCCTATATGCAGGTCGAGATGAAGAACCTCATCGACGGCCGCAAGAACAATGTCCGCTTCCGCTCGGCCGAGAGCCTCGAGAAGGTGCGGCTCGAGACGACCGATTTCCAGTTCCTCTTCCGCGAGGGCGACCAGCTGACCTTCATGGACAAGGTCAATTACGAGCAGATCACGCTCCCGGCCGATCTGCTCGGCGATGCCGCCGCTTTCCTGCAGGACGGCATGGACGTGGTCATGGAGCTCTGGGAGGAGCGCCCGATTTCGGTGCAGCTCCCCGACCAGATCGAGGCGCTGATCGTCGAAGCGGATGCAGTGGTGAAGGGCCAGACGGCCTCCTCCAGCTACAAGCCGGCGATCCTCGAAAATGGCGTGCGCGTAATGGTGCCGCCGCATATCGGCGCCGGCACGCGGATCGTGGTCGATGTCTATGAGCAGACTTACGTCCGCCGCGCGGATTAAAAGTCCCCCTCCCGCTTGCGGGAAGGGCTAGGGGAGGGCGTGTTACGGGCCTCACGTCTCCCACTAAATTGACAGGCCCTCCCCCGACCCCTCCCGCAAGCGGGAGGGGGGAGAATTGCATTGGTTTCCCATTCAGGCCTCATCACCGTCATGGACCGCGCCGCGCGCAAGGCTGCGCCGCGCCTGCGGCGTGACTTCAACGAGGTCCAGCAGCTCCAGGTGAGCCGCAAGGGCCCCGCCGACTTCGTCACCATGGCCGATCAGCGCGCCGAGCAGACCATTTTCGAGGAGCTCTCCCGCGCCCGCCCGGACTGGGGCTTCCTGATGGAGGAGCGCGGCGAGATCGCCGGCGACCCGAGCAAGCCGCGCTGGATCGTCGATCCGCTCGACGGCACCACCAACTTCCTCCACGGCATCCCGCATTTCTCGATCTCGATCGCGGTCGAGGAGCCGCTGGCCAATGGCAAGCGCGAGATCACCACAGGCCTCGTCTACCAGCCGATCACTGACGACAGCTTCTGGGCCGAAAAGGGCCGCGGCGCCTGGATGCAGGAACAGCGCCTGCGTGTCTCGGCGCGGCGCGACCTCGCCGATTCGCTGATCGCGACCGGCATCCCCTTCCTCGGCCATGGCAATTTCGCCGAATGGAGTCGCATCTTCGGCGCGATCGCGCCCGAGGTTGCGGGCATCCGCCGTCTCGGCTCGGCCGCGCTCGATCTCGCCTGGGTCGCGGCGGGCCGTTTCGACGGGTTCTGGGAATCGAGCCTCAAGCCCTGGGACGTCGCTGCCGGCATGCTGCTGGTCCGCGAGGCGGGCGGCTTCGTCACCGATTTCCGCGGCGGCGACAAGATGATCGAACGCAGCGAATTCCTGGCGGCGAACGACGTGCTTCAGTCGAAGCTCCACAAGCTGCTGGCCAACGCGCTGCGCTGACTCTTTCCCTCTCCCAGCGGGAGAGGGAGGGGCCCGCCGCGAAGCGGTGGGAGGGTGAGGGTGACGTTTAGTCCCAATCACCCTCATCCGGCGCTGCGCGCCACCAGTTCTGACGAGTGTCGGGTAAACCATGCCCCCGGCATGGTTTAGAAATGCCCGGGGGGCATTTCGACCCGCCGCTCGACAGAACTCCCGCCGGGAGAAGGAGAATAATTGCGAGTGATTCTCACTCCTCGCGCCCTTGCCCACCACATCCCATCGTCCTAAAGCGCCGCATCCCCTTCGCACTTGCGAGAAGCCCATTGTTCGACCTGTCGCACTATCTGCCGATCCTCCTGTTCCTGGGCGTCGCGATCCTGCTGTCGAGCGCGTTCGTTTTCCTGCCGATCATCGCCGCGCGCTTCACCGGCGCGCACAAGCCGACCGCAGAAAAGCTCACTGAATATGAATGCGGCTTCCCCGCCTTCGAGGATTCGCGCAGCCAGTTCGACGTGCGTTTCTATCTCGTCGCGATCCTGTTCATCATCTTCGATCTCGAGGCCGCCTTCATCTATCCCTGGGCGGTGAGCGTCTTCTCGCTCGGCTGGACTGCGTGGTTCGCGATGATGGGCTTCATCGCCGAGCTTGCGCTTGGCCTTGTCTATGCGTGGAAGAAGGGAGCGCTGGAATGGGAGTAGAACTCACCCAGCCGGCCGGCTCGTCGATCATTCCGCCGGACCAGAGCTTCTTCAATGACCTCAACGGTGAGCTGACCGACAAGGGCTTCCTCGTCACCTCGACCGAGGACCTGTTCCACTGGGCGCGCACCGGCTCGCTGTGGTGGATGACCTTCGGCCTCGCCTGCTGCGCGGTCGAGATGATCCACGTCAACATGCCGCGCTACGATCTCGAGCGCTTCGGCGCGGCGCCGCGCGCTTCCCCGCGCCAGTCGGACGTGATGATCGTCGCGGGCACCCTCTGCAACAAGATGGCCCCGGCGCTGCGCCGCGTCTACGACCAGATGTCCGAGCCGAAATATGTGATTTCGATGGGCAGCTGCGCCAATGGCGGGGGCTATTATCATTACAGCTACAGCGTCGTGCGCGGCTGCGACCGGATCGTGCCGGTCGACATCTATGTGCCGGGCTGCCCGCCGACCGCCGAGGCGCTGCTCTACGGCATCATGCAGCTGCAGCGGAAGATCCGCCGCATCGGAACGATTGAACGGTGAGGGCGCCGGCGCCGGCCTATACGGCCAATGACGGGGTGATCGATCGCGCGGCCGGGGCGCTCGGCGGCGCGCTGCTGTCGTCGCTCGACGCTGTCGGCGAAGTCGCGCTGACGGTGGATCGCACCTCGCTCGTCGCGACAATGATCGCGCTGCGCGACACGCCGGGCCTCGAATATCAGCAGCTGATGGAAATCGCGGGGGTCGACTATCCCGAGCGGCCCGATCGCTTCGAAGTGGTCTATTGCCTGCTCTCGCTGACCCGCAACCACCGCATCCGTGTCCATGTCCAGACCGATGAGGAAAAGCCGGTGCCGTCGGTGACCGGCATCTGGCCGGTCGCAGGCTGGCTCGAGCGCGAGGTGTACGACATGTACGGCGTGCTGTTCGAAGGCAATGCCGACCTCCGCCGCATCCTGACCGATTATGGTTTTCGCGGCCACCCGCAGCGCAAGGATTTCCCGCTCACCGGCTATGTCGAGCTGCGCTATTCCGAGGAAGCCAAGCGGGTCGTGTACGAGCCGGTCCAGCTCGCCCAGGATTTCCGCACCTTCGATTTCATGAGCCCATGGGAGGGCGCGGAGTATATCCTCCCGGGCGACGAGAAGGCGAAGCTGCCCGAAGCCAAGGGCGCGCCGACGCCGCTCAAGGCCGACGAGATCGTGAAGGCGGATGCCGCGCAGTCAGCTGCCAAGGCGCCGGCGGCGACCCCGAAGACGACTGAGAGCACAGCGCAGACCGGTGCCGGCAAGGCCTTGCCTGACGCGACGCCGAAGCCGGCCGATCCCGATGTGGTGAAGAAGCCGCGCGCGCCGCGTGCCGCGAAGCCCGCAGCTTCGGGCGATGCGCCTGCTGCGCCGAAGCCTCGCGCGCCGCGCAAGCCGAAGGCGTCGTGATCATGACTTTTCCATATTCCTTCCCCGGCGAAGGCCGGGGCCCAGGTGGGGGATTTTCCTTGGCTGGTGCCGCGCTTCGTTACCTTGACCTTCCCAACTGGGCCCCGGCCTTCGCCGGGGAAGAACAGGGAAGAGGAGGCGCCCGTGGCTGATCATCTCGACGCGATCGAAGGCCATCTGGATGCCGCCGATCCCACCATCGGCGACGTCACGATCCAGAACTACACGATCAATTTCGGCCCGCAGCACCCCGCCGCGCACGGCGTGCTGCGCCTGGTGATGGAGCTTGACGGCGAGATCGTCGAGCGGGTCGATCCGCATATCGGACTGCTCCACCGCGGCACCGAGAAGCTGATCGAATACAAGACGTACATGCAGGCGCTGCCGTATTTCGACCGGCTCGATTATTGCTCGCCGCTCGGCATGGAGCATACGTTCGTCCTCGCGGTCGAGAAATTGCTCGACCTCGAAGTGCCGATCCGCGCTCAATATCTGCGCGTCTTCTTCGCCGAGCTGACCCGCATCTCGAACCACATGCTCAACCTCGGCAGCCATGTGATGGACGTCGGCGCGATGACGCCGAACCTGTGGCTGTTCGAAATCCGCGAGGATTGCCTGAACTTCTTCGAGCGCGTTTCCGGCGCCCGGATGCACTCGAACTATTTCCGGCCCGGCGGCGTGCATCAGGATACGCCGCTCAAGCTGCTGACCGATATCGGCGACTGGCTCGACAAGCGCATGCCGCGCCTGTTCGAGGACGCGATCAGCCTCGTCGCCGACAACCGCATCTTCAAGCAGCGCAACGTCGATATCGCCACCGTCAGCCGTGACGATGCGATCAAATGGGGCTTTTCCGGCCCGATGATCCGCGGCTCGGGCATCCCCTGGGATCTGCGCAAGTCGCAACCCTATGATGTCTATGCGAAGATGGATTTCGAGGTGCCGGTCGGCACGCGCGGCGATTGCTATGACCGGTTCATGGTGCGCGTCGAGGAAGTCCGCCAGTCGATGCGGATCATGAAGCAGTGCTTGTCCGAGATGCCCGAAGGGCCGATCGCCAGCCTGGACCGCAAGGTCGTGCCGCCCAAGCGCGCCGAGATGAAGCGCTCGATGGAGGCGCTGATCCACCACTTCAAGCTCTACACCGAGGGCTTCCATGTGCCGGCGGGCGATGTGTATGTCGCGACCGAAAGCCCCAAGGGCGAGTTCGGCGTCTATCTCGTCGCTGACGGCAGCAACAAGCCCTATCGCTGCAAGATCCGCCCGACCGCGTTCAGCCATCTCCAGGCAATGGACTTCATGGCCAAGGGCCACATGCTCGCCGACACCACCGCCATTCTCGGCGCGATGGACATCGTGTTCGGGGAGTGCGACCGGTGAGAGATCCACTGCTTCCATTGTTCCGCGTGACCGCGGCGGTTGGGCAAATTGGTCCAACGGTTGGCAGTAGCCGGCTTGTGGTTCTATTTTTGATGGCATTTTTTGGTGGAGTGGTTGGCGTCGTGGCGCTCACACTCAACCTTGTTGCGCCGGATTCCGGCATTAGTCATTTTGTGCAGGATCGCTGGCCGGAGATCATATTTGGTTTGATCGGAGTGTTTGTGGCCTATTTTCTGGGTCGGGCTTTCTACGAGAGCTTTTCCGAGTCCACCGAAGAAAGCCGCGCTGCTGCCGAAGCGCAAAGGTCGAACTTGAATGGCTGAAGCACTCCAAACCCTCGCCGATGCCCCGACATCGACCGACCCGCGCCTTGACACCGCGCATCGCATGATCGCGCTCTATAATGCGCAGGATGCCGACGGTTATGTCGCGCTGATGACCGAAGACGCCTGCGAGGCCACCTATCGCGGTGCAGTGCTGCGCGAGGGGCGGGAAGGCGTGCGCTCGGGTCTCAAGGCGATGTTCGCGCAATTCCCGCAGAACCGGGCTGATATCCTGTCCTCGTATCTGCTCGGCGAGACGGTCGTCCTGCACGAGAAAGTGGCACGCGCGCCCGACGGGGATCAGTTCGAGGTCATGTCCATCTATTCCTTCAGCGGCGACAAGGTCGATCGCGTGGAGTTCATCCGCTAATGGCTGAAGCACCCAAAATCCCCGATGAGGCCGAGACCCGCGCACGCTGGGGCTCCTTTGCCTGGACGAAGGAAAACCAGAAGAAAGCGAACGAGATCCTCGGCCGCTATCCCAAGGGCCGCGAGCAATCGGCGTCGCTGCCGCTGCTCGACCTCGCCCAGCGCCAGGTCGGCGCGGACACCAACACGCAAGGCTGGCTGCCGGTGCCGGTGATCGAGTTCGTCGCGCGGGCGATCGGCGTGCCCTATATGCGCGTCTATGAGGTCGCGACCTTCTACACCATGTTCAACATGGCGCCGGTCGGCCGCTATCATGTCCAGGTCTGCGGCACGACGCCGTGCATGCTCGCTGGATCTGACGATGTGCTTGCGGCGTGCAAGAATCGCGGGTTGAGCAAGGGCCATACCACGCCCGACGGCCTGTTCACCCTTACCGAGGTCGAATGCCTGGGTGCCTGCGCGAATGCGCCAATGGTCCAGATCAACGACGACAATTATGAGGACCTCGACTACGATCGCACGACCGCGATCCTCGAGGCGCTCGCTGCCGGCAAGACGCCGACGCCCGGCTCGCAGACCGGGCGCCGCGACAGCTGCCCTGCAGGCGGGCCGACGACGCTCAAGGAAATGGTCGACGGGAATCACGATTACCGGGGAGAATGGGCATGAAGGGCGTAAATCCGATTATTGCCGTGCTGGCCGTTATCGGCGGGCTGGTGATACTGGGCCTGATCCTGCGGATCACCTTCAGCCTGTTGCCGCTGCTGGTCCTGATCGCTCTCGGCGTGTTCGTGTATTTCGTGGTCCAGAACGCGTCGGGTAAAAGGTAGATAGATGCTCGCCGACAAGGATCGTATCTTCACCAATGTCTACGGGTTCCAGTCCTGGGACCTGAAGGCCGCGCGTGTGCGTGGCGATTGGGACAATACCAAGGATTTGATGGCCAGGGGCCAGGACGCGATCATCGATCTGATCAAGGCGTCGGGCCTGCGCGGGCGCGGCGGCGCGGGTTTCCCGACCGGCATGAAGTGGAGCTTCATGCCCAAGGAGCCCAAGCCGGATCGTCCCAGCTTCCTCGTCATCAACGCCGATGAATCCGAGCCGGGCAGCTGCAAGGATCGCGAGATCATGCGGCACGATCCGCACAAGCTGATCGAGGGCGCGCTGATCGCCGGCTATGCGATGCGCGCGCGCGCCGCGTACATCTATATCCGCGGCGAATATATTCGCGAGGCGGAGGTGCTCTTCGCCGCTGTCGCCGAGGCTTATGATGCCGGGCTGATCGGCAAGAATGCCAGCGGATCTGGCTATGATTTCGACGTCTTCGTCCATCGCGGCGCGGGCGCCTATATCTGCGGCGAAGAGACGGCGATGCTCGAAAGCCTCGAGGGCAAGAAGGGCCAGCCGCGGCTGAAGCCGCCTTTCCCGGCGGGTGCGGGCCTGTACGGCATGCCGACCACGGTCAACAATGTGGAGTCGATCGCGGTCGCGCCGACGATCCTGCGGCGTGGGGCCGAATGGTTCGCGTCCTTCGGGGCCGAGGGCAATCGCGGCACCAAGCTGTTCCAGATCTCGGGCCATGTGAACAAGCCCTGCGTGGTCGAGGAAGCGATGAGCATCCCGTTCCGCGAGCTGATCGAGAAGCATTGCGGCGGCATTCGCGGCGGGTGGGACAATCTGCTCGCGGTGATCCCGGGTGGCTCCTCGGTGCCGCTGGTACCGGCAGCGCAGATCATGGACTGTGCGATGGATTTCGACGGGCTGAAGGCGGTCGGTTCCGGCCTCGGCACCGCGGCGGTGATCGTGATGGACAAGTCGACCGATATCGTCCGCGCCATTTCGCGTATCTCCTATTTCTACAAACATGAGAGCTGCGGCCAGTGCACGCCGTGCCGCGAGGGCACCGGCTGGATGTGGCGCGTGATGGAGCGGCTGCGCACCGGAGATGCCGATGTCTCCGAGATCGACACGCTGCAACAGGTGACCAAGCAGATCGAGGGCCACACCATCTGCGCGCTCGGCGACGCGGCGGCCTGGCCGATCCAGGGGCTGATCCGCCATTTCCGGCCCGAGCTTGAGCGGCGGATCAAGGAGCGCGGGGGCGACCTCGCCCCGATGATGGAAGCGGCGGAATAATGCCCAAACTCAAAGTCGACGGAATCGAGATCGAGGTGCCGCAGGGCGCCACCGTGCTGCAGGCGTGCGAGATCGCCGGCAAGGAGATCCCGCGCTTCTGTTATCATGAGCGGCTGTCAATCGCCGGCAATTGCCGGATGTGCCTCGTCGAGGTGAAGCCTGGGCCACCCAAACCCCAGGCGAGCTGCGCGCTGCCGGCGGCTGACAATCAGGAGGTCTTCACCAACAGCCCGATGGTGAAGAATGCGCGCGAAGGCGTGATGGAATTCCTGCTGATCAACCACCCGCTCGATTGCCCGATCTGCGATCAGGGCGGCGAGTGCGACCTGCAGGACCAGAGCCTGGCCTATGGCCGCGGGCATTCGCGCTATGACGAGAACAAGCGCGCGGTCACCGAGAAATATATGGGGCCGATCGTCAAGACGGTGATGACGCGGTGCATCCAGTGCACCCGCTGCATTCGTTTCGCCGAGGAAGTCGCCGGCGTCGAGGAGATCGGCGCGATCGGGCGCGGCGAGGATATGCAGATCACCTCCTATCTCGAAAGCGCGGTGACGAGCGAGCTGTCGGGCAATGTCGTCGATCTCTGCCCGGTCGGCGCGCTGACCTCAAAGCCTTACGCTTTCGAGGCGCGGCCCTGGGAGCTGAAGAAGACGCTGACGATCGACGTGATGGACGCGGTCGGCACCAATATCCGCCTCGATTCACGCGGCCGCCAGGTGCTGCGCTGCCTCCCCGTGATCAACGAGGACGTCAACGAGGAGTGGGCGACCGACAAGACCCGCCATGCGGTCGACGGGCTGGTGCGGCGGCGGCTTGACCGGCCCTATGTCCGCAAGGACGGCCGTCTGGTCGAAGCTGGCTGGGACGAAGCCTTTGCGGCGATCGCGGCGGTGAAGCCCGGCAAGAGCGTCGCCGCGATCCATGGCGACCTGCTCGATTGCGAGACGATGTACGCGGCCAAGGCGCTGCTCGCCTCGATGGGCTCGACCCTGCTCGAAGGCCGGCAGACCGGCATGGATTACGACACGTCGAGCCTCGCCGCGGTCAATTTCAACACCACGATTGCAGGCGCCGAGACGGCCGACGCGATCCTGCTGGTCGGCACCAATCTGCGCTGGGAAGCGCCGTTGGTGAACACGCGGATCCGCAAGGCGATCAAGAAGGGCGCTAAGGTCTTCGCGATCGGACCGGAGACCGATCTCACCTACAAGGTCGAATGGCTCGGCAATGATCTCGGCCTGCTCGGCAAGCTGCCCGAGGCCGTCGCGGACGCGTTCGGAAAGGCCGAGCGCCCGATGGTGATCGTCGGCGGGGCTGCGCTCAAGGGCGGGCACGGCGCCGCGCTGGCGCTTGCGAAGTCGCTCAACCTGGTGCGGGACGGCTGGAACGGCTTCAACGTCGTCCATATGGCCGCGGCGCGAATGGGCGGGCTGATGCTTGGCCTCGCGCAGAAGGGCGGCATTGCCGATATCGTCGCGGCCAAGCCCAAGCTGGTTTTCTTCCTCGGCGCCGACGAGGTGGATTTCTCCAAATTCGCCAAGAGCTTCAAGGTCTATATCGGCCATCACGGCGACAAGGGCGCGGCGGCGGCTGATGTCGTGCTGCCGGGCGCCAGCTATGCCGAGAAGTCGGGCACATGGGTCAATCTCGAGGGCCGGGTCCAGCGGGGCGAGCGCGCCGTGTTCCCGCCCGGCGATGCGCGCGACGACTGGACGATCCTGCGGGCGCTCTCCGCGGTGATGGGCAAGACGCTGCCGTTCGACACGATCGAGGAACTGCGCGCGGCGATGGCTGTCGATACGCCCGATCTGGCGACGCTCGGCCTGAAGACGTTCGCCTGGAGCCCGCCCGCGCTCGACGCGAAGGGTGAGGGCGAAGTCACCTATCCGATCAAGGATTTCTACCTGACCAACGCCATCTGCCGGGCCAGCCCGACGATGCAGCGCTGCTCGGCCGAGATTCTCCACGGCGAGGAATTCGCGGAGGCAGCGGAGTGATGAAGTCTAATCATAAGCTGCGCTCCATCGCGCTCCCTCTCCCAGCGGGAGAGGGAAGGGGCCCGCGCCGTAGGCGTGGGAAGGGTGAGGGTGAAGCCTCGCGCCTCACCCTCCTGTCACCCTCACCCTTCCGCCGCTTCGCGGCTCCCTCCCTCTCCCGCTGGGAGAGGGAAGCATGACCGCCTTCTTCACCTCTCACGGCATGGACTATGGCTGGGCCTGGTTCCTCGCCACGATCATCGGCATTCTCGTCATCGCGCTGCCGCTGATGCTGGCTGTCGCCATGATCATCTATGCCGATCGCAAGATCTGGGCGGCGATGGCGCTGCGCCGCGGCCCCAATGTCGTCGGTCCGTTCGGCTTGCTGCAGAGCTTTGCCGACGGCCTGAAGGTGTTCCTGCAGGAAACCATCATTCCGTCGAGCGCCAACAAGGGCCTGTTCCTGCTGGCGCCGATCATCACCTTCACCGTCGCGCTGATCGTGTGGGCGGTGGTGCCGTTCCAGGCCGGCGTGGTGCTCGCTGACATCAATGTCGGGCTGCTCTACGTGCTCGCCGCCTCGTCGCTCGGCGTGTACGGCATCATCCTGGCGGGCTGGTCGTCCAACTCGAAATACCCCTTCTTCTCGGCGATCCGCGCCGCGGCGCAGATGGTGAGTTACGAGGTTGCGATCGGCTTCGTGCTGATCTCGGTCGTGCTGTGGGCGGGCAGCTTCAACCTCTCGACCATCGTGCTGGCGCAGAAGGGGCTGTACGGCTTCGCTAACGGCTTCATCTTCAACCCGCTGCTGTTCCCGATGGCGATCGTGTTCTTCATCTCGTCGCTCGCGGAGACCCAGCGCGCGCCGTTCGACCTGACCGAGGCGGAGAGCGAACTCGTCGCCGGCTATCAGACCGAATATTCGTCGATGAGCTTCGCGCTGTTCTGGCTCGGTGAATATGCCAACGTCATCCTGATGTGCGCGCTCAACGCGACGCTCTTCTGGGGCGGCTGGCTGCCGCCGCTCGACTGGGCGCCACTCTATCTGGTGCCGGGCATCATCTGGCTGTTCGCCAAGATGCTGTTCTTCTTCTTCGTCTTCAGCTGGGTGAAGGCGACCGTCCCGCGCTACCGCTACGACCAGCTGATGCGGCTGGGCTGGAAGATCTTCCTGCCGCTGTCGCTGTTCTGGGTGTTCCTCGTGTCCGGGTTCCTGATGCTCACCCGCGTTGGAGTTCCGTCGTGATTGGGGCTGTGTCTCTCCTCGCCTTGGCGGCCGGATCGACTCAGTGCCTATTGGCTGGTCCGTCGTCGACTGTCACACTTATTGCGCTAGAAAAACACGGGCGTGGTGATGCCGAGACTTATATGGCGCGTCCAATCGTTGGCCAGCCGTGGCCATTTGAGGTCGCTGAAGTCAATCTCAACGTAGATGCAAAAGATGGAGCCCCAGAAAGAGTATTCAGTGGGACTTCACCAAACGGATTTTCCATACGAGCGTCTGAAATTAGGGTCGCGCCGGGCGCGTTAGAAATTCGAGCGTTTCGCACCTACTCCGATGGTAACATGGTGCCGATTTTTTTTGGAAATTGCCTGACAGGCCAATCCGGACAGCCGAGCGCGTATCCGTCCAATATTTTATCAATGAGCAAGAAAAATTTGATCGATCTACAAAGGCTCGGATCGGTCAATTTAAGTGCGTCCGAAGATTGTCAGGTAGTTTCTCCTCAGGGATGGCTTTCACGCTTCTCCTTTTCTTTTCGTGATTCGGGGTCTGGGGCTACCGTTACGCCAAAAGACAAATTGCTATGGTTAGGCGCCTCGCCACAATTTAAAGTGCTCCGGGCACCGCTGCCGCCCAACTCCAAAGCGAAATGGATTAGATCGTTCTTCCAGGTGGATGGGTCTAAGGACGACCATTCTTTCAAAGATATTTGGTTTTATGAAACTCCGGATCGAGTGCAGTCATCCGCAGCCTTCGAATTTTTCCGTTTCACGCCTCCCGGAAGCACCATGATTCAAGAGCTTTCAGGAATCTGTGCAAAATTCGTCGTGCCGAGCGAGAAAGCTGCATCATGAGCCTTACCCAGATCATCAAATCCTACACCCTGTGGGAATTCATCAAGGCGCATGCGCTGACGCTTCGCTATTTCTTCAGGGCGAAGGCGACGATCAACTATCCGTACGAGAAGAACCCGATCTCCCCGCGCTTCCGCGGCGAGCATGCGCTGCGCCGCTATCCCAATGGCGAAGAGCGCTGCATTGCGTGCAAGCTGTGCGAGGCGGTGTGCCCGGCCCAGGCGATCACGATCGAGGCAGAGCCGCGCGAGGACGGCAGCCGCCGCACCACGCGCTACGATATCGACATGACCAAGTGCATCTATTGCGGGCTCTGCGCCGAGGCGTGCCCGGTCGATGCGGTGGTCGAGGGCCCGAACTTCGAATTCGCGACCGAAACCCGCGAGGAGCTGATCTACAACAAGGCGAAACTGCTCGATAATGGCGATCGCTGGGAGCGCGCGATCGCCGCGAACCTTGCCGCCGACGCACCGTACCGTTAAGCGCCAGCCGAATCCGAGGGGCACCCAGATTTCGTGATCCAAGCACTCGCCTTTTATCTCTTCGCCGCCATGGTGATCGTCAGCGGCGCGCTGACGATCACCGCGCGCAACCCGGTCCATGCCGTGCTGTGGCTGATCCTCGCCTTCTTCAATGCGGCGGGGCTGATGGTGCTGCTCGGCGCCGAGTTCATCGCGATGCTGCTGGTGATCGTTTACGTCGGTGCGGTCGCGGTGCTGTTCCTGTTCGTCGTGATGATGCTCAACATCGATTTCGCCGAGCTGCGCAGCGGCTTCGCCAAATATCTGCCGATCGGGCTGGTGCTGGCGGTCGGGCTCGCGGCCGAGATCATCATCGGCATCGGGGCCTATAGCGCGGGCGCGATCGAGATTGGCCGCCGCCTGTCGCCGATCGAGAAGCATGTGCCGAACATCCAGGCGATCGGTAACCTGCTCTATACGCGCTATCTGTTCATCTTCGAAGGCGCCGGCCTCGTCCTGCTGGTCGCGATGATCGGGGCGATCGTGCTGACTCACCGCGAGCGCGGCGGCACGCGGCCGCAGAATATCAACCGCCAGGTGTCGCGCCGGCCGAAGGAGGCGGTGCGCAACACCCAGCCCGGCGTCGGCAAGGGAGTCGAGCTGTGATCGGCCTCACCCATTATATCATCGTTGCGGCGATCCTGTTCGCATTGGGCGTGCTCGGCGTCGTCGCCAACCGCAAGAACCTCATCGTCATGCTGATGGCGATCGAGCTGATCCTGCTCAGCGTGAACATCAATTTCGTCGCCTTCTCGGCCTATCTCCACGATCTGGTCGGCCAGGTGTTCGCGATGTTCGTGCTGACGGTCGCGGCCGGCGAGGCGGCGATCGGCCTTGCCATCCTGGTCATCTATTTCCGCGGACGCGGCACGATTTCGGTCGACGACGTCAACCGGATGAAGGGGTAAATCCGTTGTTTCCTCTTCCTTCCCTCTTCGCGTCTTCGCGTCTTCGCGTGAACGCATTCAATGAATCACGCGAAGGCGCGAAGGCGCGAAGCGGTTTCGCCGAGGTCGCCGCGTGAGCTATATTTTCTTCATCGTCTTCCTGCCGCTCCTCGCGGCCGTGATCGCAGGGCTCGGCAACCGCCTGCTCGGCAACACCGTGGCCAAGGTGCTGACCACCGGCGCCCTGTTCGCCTCGTGCGCGCTCAGCTGGCCGATCTTCATCCACTATCTCGGCGGCGGCGAGCCGACGATTGCGCCGGTGTTCGACTGGATCCATTCGGGCGACCTCCAGGTCGCCTGGGCGCTCCGCGTCGACGCGCTGACGGCGGTGATGCTGGTCGTCATCACCTCGGTCTCGGCGCTCGTCCATCTCTACAGCTGGGGCTATATGTCGGACGATCCCGACCAGCCGCGCTTCTTCGCCTATCTCTCGCTCTTCACCTTCGCGATGCTGATGCTGGTGACGGCGAACAACCTCGTCCAGATGTTCTTCGGCTGGGAAGGCGTGGGCCTCGCTTCCTATCTGCTGATCGGTTTCTGGTTCAAGAAGCCGAGCGCCAATGCCGCCGCGATCAAGGCGTTCGTCGTCAACCGGGTCGGCGATCTCGGCTTCATGCTCGGCATCTTCGGCACCTATCTGGTCTTCCAGACGGTCTCGATCTCCGACATCCTGCACATGGCGCCGGCGATGAAGGGCTCGACGATCGGCTTCCTCGGCTACCGCCTCGATACGATGACCATCCTCTGCCTGTTGCTGTTCGTCGGCGCGATGGGCAAGTCGGCGCAGCTCGGGCTCCACACCTGGTTGCCCGACGCGATGGAAGGCCCGACCCCGGTCTCGGCGCTGATCCACGCCGCGACGATGGTGACGGCCGGCGTGTTCATGGTCTGCCGCCTCTCGCCGATGTTCGAGACGAGCCCGTTCGCGCTCACCGTTGTGATGACGGTCGGTGCCGCGACCTGCTTCTTCGCCGCGACCGTCGGCCTGGTCCAGACCGACATCAAACGCGTGATCGCTTATTCGACCTGTTCGCAGCTCGGCTACATGTTCTTCGCGGCGGGCTGCGGCGCTTATGGCGCGGCGATGTTCCACCTGTTCACGCACGCCTTCTTCAAGGCGCTGCTGTTCCTCGGCGCCGGCTCGGTGATCCATGCGATGCACCATGAGCAGGACATGCGCTATTATGGGGCCTTACGGAAACACATCCCCTGGACCTTCTGGGGGATGATGGCCGGCACGCTCGCCATCACCGGCGTTGGCATTCCCGCGGTATTCGGCAACACCATGGCGATCGGCTTTGCCGGCTTCCATTCCAAGGACGCGATCATCGAGGCCGCCTGGGCGTCGGGCCAGTCGGGCGCGTCGATCGTCGGCATGATCGTTGCGCTGCTGACCAGCTTCTATTCCTGGCGGCTGATGTTCCTCACCTTCTGGGGCAAGCCGCGCTGGGCGCAGTCCGAGCATATCCAGCATGCGCTGCACGACGCGCACGGCCATGACGCGCATCATGACGACCACGCGCACGCGGACGGCCATGACGCCCACGCGCATGCCCATGGCCCTGAAGATCAAAGTGGGGGCACTGGCGGCTATCATCCGCACGAAAGCCCGCTGACCATCCTCGTGCCGCTGGCGCTGCTGTCGCTCGGCGCGATCGCGGCCGGCTTCGTCTTCCACGGCTATTTCATCGATCCGACCGCTGGAGAAACCTATTGGAAGGGCAGCATCGCCTTCCGCGAGCATCTCATGGAAGCGATGGAGACCATCCCGCTGGCGGTGAAGCTCAGCGCCACCATCGCGATGCTGGTCGGGCTATGGACCGCCTGGATGATGTATATCCGCGCGCCTGGCTTCCCCGCCGCGCTCGCCGGGCAATTCAGCGTTGTCTACCGCTTCCTGCTCAACAAATGGTATTTCGACGAGCTGTACGACCTGCTCTTTGTCCGCCCCGCCTTTGCGATCGGCCGGCTGTTCTGGCATCGCGGTGACGAGAAGACGATCGACCGGTTCGGGCCGAACGGCTCGGCCTGGGTCGTCGCGCTCGGCTCGCGCGTCGCGGGCCGGATCCAGACCGGCTATGTTTATACCTATGCCTTTGTGATGCTGCTCGGCCTGACCGGCGTGGTGACCTGGGCGATTTACGTGAGCGCCAAATGACCGGCTTCCCAATCCTTTCGGTCATGCTCGCGATCCCGGCGATTGCGGCGATTGCCTGTTACTTCGTCAGCGCGAACGGTGCGCGGTGGATCGCGCTGCTCGCCACGCTGGTCGATCTCGTCCTCGGCATCGTCCTGTGGGCGCAGTTCGATATCGGCGGGCCGCAATGGCAGTTCGTCGAGCATCACGATCACCTGTTCGGGCCGTTCGGCTGGGCGCTCGGCATCGACGGCTTCGGGCTGATGCTGATCATGCTCAGCGTCTTCCTGATGCCGATCTGCATCGGCGCGAGCTGGGTTTCGATCCAGAACCGCGTCCAGGAATATATGGCTGCGTTCCTCGTCACCGAGCTGCTGATGATCGGCACCTTCGCGGCGCAGGACCTGTTCCTGTTTTACATCTTTTTCGAGGCCGGCCTCATCCCGATGTATCTGATCATCGGCATCTGGGGTGGTGTGAACCGGATCTACGCGAGCTACAAATTCTTCCTCTACACCTTGCTCGGCTCGGTGCTGATGCTGATAGCGATGTTGTGGATGGCGCAGTTCGCCGGCACCACCGACATCCCGACGCTGCTCAACACCGATTTCCCGGTCCATGCCCAGACCTGGCTATGGCTCGCTTTCTTCGCCTCCTTCGCGGTGAAGATGCCGATGTGGCCTTTCCATACCTGGCTTCCGGATGCGCACGTCCAGGCGCCGACCGCGGGCTCGGTCATTCTGGCGGGCGTGCTGTTGAAGCTCGGCGGCTACGGTTTCCTGCGCTTCTCGTTGCCGATGTTTCCCGAGGCCTCGGCGCAGTTCGGCTGGCTGATCTTCGGCCTGTCGGCGGTCGCGGTGATCTACACCTCGCTGGTTGCGCTGGTGCAAAGCGACATGAAGAAGCTGATCGCCTATAGTTCGGTCGCGCACATGGCGATCGTCACGATCGGCCTGTTCGCCTTCAACCGGCAGGGTATCGAAGGCGCGATGATCGTGATGCTCAGTCACGGGCTCGTCTCGGCCGCGCTCTTCCTGTGCGTCGGCGTCATCTATGACCGGCTGCATACCCGCGAGATCGCCCGCTATGGCGGCCTCGCGATCAATATGCCGCGCTATGCCTTGCTGTTCATGCTCTTCACCATGGCCTCGATCGGCCTGCCGGGCACCAGCGGCTTCGTCGGCGAGTTCCTGAGCCTCGCCGGCACCTATCAGGTCTCGACCACCATCACCCTGCTCTGCACGACCGGCATCATTCTTGGTGCGGCGTACATGCTCTATCTCTACCGCCGTGTCGTGTTCGGCGATCTCACCAAGGATGATGCCCGCGCGATGCCCGATCTCTCGCTCCGTGAAATCGCGCTGCTCGCGCCGATCGCGGCGGTGGTGCTGTGGATGGGCGTCTATCCGGAGAGCTTCATAGCGCCGATGCGCGGCGATGTCGGCACGCTGGTGGCGCGGATCGCCCGCGCCGCGCCCGCCGGCGATTCGCTGCCGACGCCGGGCAAGCACATGATCCCCGCCACTCATGGGGAGGCAGCGAAATGACCGCGTCTCTGCTCATGACCCTGCCTGAGGACGTGCTGGCCCTCGGCGCGCTGATTCTGATGCTGGTCGCCGCCTGGGGCGGCCAGGCCTCGACCAAGGCTGTCTCCTGGACGGCGGTGGCCGTGCTCGCCGGTGCGACGATCTCGCTGTTCGGCGCCGCGTCGTCGGGCGGAGACGCGTTCTACGGCCTCTACCATGCCGACGCCTTCGCGGCCTTCGCCAAGGTCCTGATCTACGGCGCCGCCGCGGTCTCGATCATCATCGCCCCGCGCTTCTTCCAGCGCGGCGCGGGCGACGATCTCCGCCCTGAATATCCGGTGCTGATCCTGCTCTCCGCGGTCGGCATGGGGATGATGGTCTCGGCCGGCGACATGCTGACTCTCTATGTCGGCCTGGAACTGCAGAGCCTTGCCGCCTATGTGCTGGCGAGCTTCATGCGCCGCGACACGCGCTCCGCCGAGGCGGGCCTCAAATATTTCGTGCTCGGCGCGCTGGCGAGCGGCATCCTGCTTTACGGCATCAGCCTGGTCTATGGCTTCAGCGGCACCACGCTCTTCTCGTCGATCGCGACCGCTTACGGCGCCGGCCATTCGCTCGGCCTGACCTTCGGCCTGGTCTTCGTCTTCGCCGGCCTCGCCTTCAAGATCAGCGCCGTGCCGTTCCACATGTGGACGCCCGACGTGTATGAAGGCGCGCCGACTCCGGTCACCGCCTTCTTCGCCTCGGCGCCCAAGGTCGCGGCGATGGTGATGGCGATCCGGGTCGCGATCGAGGCGATGGGCCCGGCGACTGACCAGTGGCGCCAGATCGTGATCTTCGCATCGCTCGCCTCGATCATCTTCGGTGGCGTCGCGGCGATCAACCAGAGCAACATCAAGCGACTGCTCGCATACAGCTCGATCAACAATGTCGGCTTCGCGCTGATCGGCCTTGCCGCGGGGACTCAGGTCGGCGTCGCGTCGGTGCTCTATTACATGACGGTCTATATCGTCATGACGCTGGGCAGCTTCCTCGTCGTGCTCCAGATGCGCGGTGTCGACGGCGAGCCGGTCGAGAGCATCGCCAGCCTCGCCGGTCTGTCACGCACCCGCCCGCTGCTCGCGGCGGCGATGGCCTTCTTCATGTTCTCGCTGGCAGGCATTCCCCCGCTGCTCGGCTTCAACGCCAAACTGGCCGTCTTCAACGCGGCGATGGGCAGCGGCCTTTATCTGCTCGCCGTCGCGGGCTTCGTCGCTTCGGTGATCAGCACCTATTATTATCTCCGGGTGATCAAGGTGATGTATATCGACGAGCCGGCGCCCGCGTTCGACAGCGAGCGCAGCCTGGTCGAGGGCGGATTGACCGCGGCGGCGGCGATCTTCGTGTCGCCGCTCGGCTGGCTCCTCCCGCTCGGCGCATGGACGATGATCGCCGCCAAGGCGCTGTTCTGACGCATATCATCCGCACCGTCGCCGAGACGGGGTCGACCAATGCCGACATGCTGATGCTCGCGCGCGGCGGCGCACAGGAAGGGCTGTGGCTGCGCGCTGAGCGCCAGACCAGCGGGCGTGGCAGGCAGGGGCGGGTGTGGACTTCTGCTGAGGGTAATCTCTACGCGAGTACCCTGGTGCGGTTGAGGGCGATCGACCCGCAGGCGGCAACGCTGGCCCTGGTCGCGGCGATTGCGTTGGAGGAAGTGGTGCGGGCCTATCTTCCTTCGTTCTCCCTTCCCGGGGGAACAGTGATCAAATGGCCCAACGATCTCCTTCTCGACGGCGCCAAACTCTCCGGCATCCTGCTCGAACGCGCCGACGATGCGGTGGTGATCGGCATCGGCGTCAACCTCGCCCATCATCCCGAAAGCCTCGATCGCCCCGCCACCAGCCTCGCCGCGCACGGCGTCACGCCCATGCCCGAGGATTTTCTCGACACCCTCGCGACTGCCTTCGAACGCTGGCTCGCGATATGGCGCAACGAGGGCCTTGCCCCGATCCGCGCCCGCTGGCTCGATCGTGCGCACCCCGTCGGAACTGCGCTGACGGCGCGGCTGCCCGACGGCAGCGCGATCGATGGCCTGTTCGCCGGGCTCGACAGCGAGGGCGCCCTCATCCTGCGCTTGGCGGACGGCACCAGCCGTGTCATTCACGCCGCCGATGTTTTCCTGATCTGACCAACGAAAGTAGAAGCTCGCCATGCTGCTCGCCATCGATGCCGGCAACACCAATGTGGTCTTCGCGCTGGTCGAGCCCGGCTCGGCTTCGGCGGGCAGCGCGATCAAGGCGCGCTGGCGCATCGCGACCGATCCGCGCCGCACCGCCGACGAATATGCCGTCTGGCTCAGCCAGCTGCTCAATCTCGAAGGCTATGACCGCAAGCAGGTGACGGGGGTCATCATCGCCACCGTCGTGCCGCGCGCGCTCCACAACCTCCAGACGCTCGCCCGCAAATATTTCGGCGGCGAGCCGCTGATCGCCGGCCAGCCACCGGTCGAATGGGGCATGCAGCTCGACGTCGAGGAGCCCCATGCGCTGGGCGCCGACCGTGCGGTCAACATGATTGCCGCACATGCGCTTTACGAAGGCGATCTGATCACGATCGATTTCGGCACCGCGACCACCTTCGACCTGTCGGATTTCAAGGGCGCCTATAAGGGCGGCATCATCGCGCCGGGCATCAACCTGTCGCTCGATGCGCTCGTCACCGCCGCCGCCAAGCTGCCGCGTATCGCGATCGAGGCGCCGGAGGACACAAGCGTGATCGGCCGCGACACGGTCAGCCAGATGCATATCGGCATTTATTGGGGCTATATCGCAATGATCGAAGGGCTGGTGGCCCGCATGAAAGCCGAAGTCGGCCGGCCGGTAAAGGTGATCGCTACCGGCGGCCTTGCGTCGCTTTTCGAGAAACAGACTGATGTTTTCGATCATATCGAGCCCGATCTGACCATTCAGGGGCTGGCGATGTTGTGGGATCGCGCCCATATAGGTGGTTGATGGAGCGCGCGGCCCCTCAGGTCGTCACCCTGAACTTGCTTCAGGGTCCATGCGCGGCCCTTCGACACACGAACGCCGCTTATGAGGCAATCGACCGCGCATCACCATGACCGCGCGGTCTGACGCTGGCTCCAATTCCCGAATTTTGAAAGTACCCAACACAACGTGACTCCCAAGAAAGAACTCCTTTTCGTTGCCCTGGGCGGCTCCGGCGAGATCGGCATGAACGTCAATCTCTATGGCTGCCAGGGCAAGTGGCTGATGGTCGATTGCGGCATCACCTTTGCCGATCCCCAATATCCCGGGATCGACGTGATCCTGCCCGATCTCGCCTTTATCGAGGACCAACTCGACAACCTGCTCGGCATCGTCCTGACTCATGGCCATGAAGACCATATCGGCGCGCTGCCCTATCTCGCCGAGGATCTCGGCGTGCCGCTCTACGCGACGCCGTTCACCGCAGGGCTGATTCGCGGCAAGCTGGAGGAAGAAGGCAACGCCAATCGCGTGCGCCTCACTGTCATCCAGCCCGGCGCTTCCTTCGATACCGGCCCGTTCGGTGTGACCTTCGTCCCGCTGTCGCACTCGATCCCCGAGGCGAACGCGCTGCTGATCGACACGCCCTATGGCCGCATCTTCCACACCGGCGACTGGAAGCTCGATGCAGCGCCCGTGCTCGGCGCGCCGACCAGCCCCGAACAGCTCGACGTGATCGGCGACGAGGGCATCCTCGCTCTGGTCTGCGATTCGACCAATGTGTTCAACACCGAGGCCTCGGGCTCAGAGGCTGATGTCCGCGTCGGCCTGTCGGAAGTGATTGCCAAGGCGAAGGGGCGGGTGCTCGTCACCACCTTCGCCTCGAACGCGGCGCGGCTCCACACGCTTGGTCAGGTCGCAAAGGAAACCGGGCGCAAGCTTTGCATCGCCGGCCGCTCGCTCGATCGCATTCTCAAGGTCGCCCGCGCGACCGGCTATCTCAAGGATTTCCCCGAGACGGTCGATCCCGATGCGGCGATGCGCCTGCCGCGCGACAAGATCCTGATCGTCGCGACCGGCGGCCAGGGTGAGGATCGCGCTGCGCTTGCGCGGGTCGCATCCGGCTCGCATCCGATCAGCCTCGACACGGGAGACACAGTCGTCTTCTCGTCGAAGCAGATCCCTGGCAACGAAGTCGCGATCGGTCGCATCCAGAACCAGCTCGCCGCCAAGGGGGTCGAGATGATCACCGAGCGCCAGGCGCATGTCCATGTCTCCGGCCATCCCGGCCGGCCCGAGCTTGCTGCCATGTACCGCTGGATTCGCCCTGAGCTGCTGATGCCCGTCCATGGCGAGATGCGGCACCTGATGGAGCAGGCGCGCTTCGGCCTTTCCGAAGGCATTCCGCGGGCGCTGGTCCAGACCAATGGCGATATCGTCCGCCTCGCGCCCGGCTTGCCCGAAAAGCTCGGCCACGCTCATTTCGGACGGCTGGTGCTCGATGGCGACGTGATCCTGCCCGGTGACGGCGCCACCATCAACGAGCGCCGCAAGCTCGCGCTCAACGGCCAGATCTCGGTCGCGGTCGCCATCGATCGCGGCGGCAAGATGATCGGTCAGCCGCAGGTGCGGCTGCAGGGCATCCCCGTCGAGGAGGACCGCGATCCGTTCATCGACGAGACGATCGGCGCAGTCGCCGAGGCGACGAAGCAGGGCGGCCGCGACCGCGACAAGCTCCGCGAGGGCATCCGCCTCGCTACCCGTCGCGTCGCGACGCGCTGGACCGGCAAGAAACCGATTGTAGACGTGCTGCTCATCGAGGCCTGATCCATGCGTTGGTATTCCCTGCTCGCGATCTACTTCCTGTTCTGGGCCTTTTCGGTGTTCTTCGTCTTGCCCTTCGGGGTGAAGACAGCCGATGAGGCGGGAGTCGATCGCGTGCCGGGGCAGGCCGAAAGCGCGCCGCACGAATTCAACGTCTGGCGCATTGTATACCGGGTGACGATCGTCGCCACGGTGGCGTTCGCGATCTTCCTGCTCAATTATCATTATGGCTGGGTCACGCCGCACACGCTGGATTTCTCCGGCGGCGCGAACGGGGCGGCGCAATAGCCATCGTCGTCATGCCGGACTTGTTCCGGCATCCACCGTCGCGCACGAGCATCGATTGCAATGTCTGCGGAACAGTGGACCCCGGAACAAGTCCGGGGTGACGTGTCTCAGTTAGCTAACATCTTCGTCGGCAGCCTTGCTCTGCAGCTGGACGTAATTCGCGATCCCCATGCGCTCGATCATCTCGAACTGACGCTCCAGCGTGTCGACATGCTCCTCCTCGCTGTCGAGGATGCGGCGGAACAGGTCGCGGCTGACATAATCGCGGACCTTCTCCGAATGCTCGATCGCGTCGCGCAGCAGCGGCAGCGCCTCCATCTCGAGCGCAAGATCGGCCTTCAGCGCTTCCTCGACCGTTTCGCCGATGCGCAACCGCCCCAACAGCTGGAAATTGGGCAGGCCATCAAGAAACAGAATCCGCTCGGACAGCATATCGGCATGCTTCATCTCGTCGATCGATTCGTGCCGCTCGAACTCGGCGAGCTTGCGCACACCCCAATGATCGAACAGCCGGTAATGCAACCAATATTGGTTGATCGCGGTCAGCTCGTTCTTGAGCGCCTCGTTGAGGAAATCGATGACCTTGGGGTCGCCCTTCATGACGTGCGCCTTTCGATGTGCGGACGCATCCTACTCCAGCCGCCCCGTTGCGAACAGTCGAAAAAATGGCGGAAATCTGCGGCTTTCAGCGGATGCGAACGCTAGGCGACAGCACGCTCCTCATCGATAATCGCGCGCGCGAAGGGCACGCATTGCCCGCATTTCGGCTGACGGCCGAGCGCTCGGTACGCTTGGCAGGCGCTCCGCGCGCCACTGCGCGCGGCCTCGCGTACGTCTCGTTCCCGAATGGCATTGCAGATGCAGACGACCATGATAGCTCCCTCGCGAGAGGGGTGATCTAGAGCTAATGCGAACCGTTCGCAAGCTCTAATGCGGATCATTCGCAAGAAGACGTCAGTCTGCCGCCAAAGCTGCGCCGCGCATCGGCTGAAAGCGAAGCCGCGCCAGCGATCGCCACAGCCATTCGAGCGGCCCGTACCGGAAATGCTCGAGCCATGGTTTCGACCAGAGCAGCATCAATGCCCAGACAGCAAACACCACCAGGTAAAGCTCCGCCCGGGAGAGTCGCCCGTACAGACCGAACCCGAAGCCGTAGAACAGGGTCGTGCACAGGATCGTCGTGCCGAGATAGTTGGAAAAAGCCATCCGCCCGGCCGCGCCGATTCGCGTGCCCAGCGCACCGCCGCGCCGGGCGAGCAGGACGATCAGGCACGCCCAGCCGATGATCATCAGCGGCCGCACCAGCGTCGGCAGCGTCACGCCGCCGAGCACGACCGGGAAGAGCGCGAAGCCGCTGCCGGCAATATAGCAGGCGAGCGCGATCGAGATGGGGACGCCCACACCGAAACCGATCGCGATCCAGCGCCTGTAGGCGGTGCTGCTCCATGCGCCGGTCAACATGCCGGATTTGAGGCAGGCCATGCCGAGCAGTATATAGCCGAGCGTTTCGGCTCCCACGAACAGCAGGCTGTTGCCGGTGGACGGGAATGCCTTTTTGAAACTGTCAGCCAGCAGCGCCGCATAGGGCCCGCGGTGAAGCGACAGGTCGTCTCGAAGCCATGACGCGCTCGGCATGCCGAAACTGTTCTGGAAGTCCTGATGGCGTCGAAGCGCCTCGGCACTCGGATGGGCCATCTGAATCGCCGCCACGGCGTTGTGCGCGTCATAGGCCATGCCGCCCACCATCCAGAGCTCCACCACGATCAGCATGATCGCGATCGCGACCAGCTTGTATGGCGGCAGCGTGCGGAAGAACCAGGCAATGCAGCCGATCAGCGCATAATGGTTGAGGATATCGCCCCACCACAACAGGATGAGATGTGCCTCGCCGAACAGGAATAGCCAGAACATCCGCGAGAAATGCACCTGCGCCGGGTTCTCGCCCTTCGCGGTTGCGCGGTCGATCACCAGCAGCATCGAGGCGCCGAACAGGAAGGAGAACAGCCCCCGCATCTTGCCGTCGATGAAGATGAAGTTGAACGCCCATGCCGTCAGGTCGGCGCCGCGGTGCCCGCCATAGGCAGCCGGATTGCCATAGGCCGGCTCGGGCATCGCGAAGGCGACGATGTTCATGATGAGGATGCCCATCACCGCCACGCCGCGGATGACGTCGAGCGTCGCGATCCGGCTCGGCGCGACATCTGGCTCGTTGATCGTCATGCTGTTCCCCGCGCCCTGATGCTCGCGGGACTAGGAAGCGGGCTCCGGTCGCGCAATCACTAATAGTCGCTGGTGAAGCGCCACCGAGTCGCCGCCTTTGCCACCAGCGCGATCGGGATTCCGACCAGCACGACATGGCTGAACAATTGTTCGCCGACTTCTTTCATATCGGCTCGCGGGTCGATCGGAAACAGAGTCGGCCAGCGGTACGGCAGGACGACCCAATACATGATGCCCCACAGCATCACGCCATAGCCGATCCCGCTGAGCACCGGCAGTCGGTTGATCATCGAGACGCGCGATGCCGCAAGCATATAGACGGCCGCCATCACCAGCATGATCGCGAAATGAAGTCCGAGCCCGATCGCCGGGAGAACAAGGGGATTGGCGAACGCCTCCCGGTCCACGATCGCGCTTCCCACACCGCGCAACACGCCGAGCGGCGTTCCGTTCGCCATGATGTCGAACGCAAAGGCGGAAAGGATATCGAGCGTCCCCGCGATCACCGTCGCGATGATGGTCGCGCGGACGATTGCCTTGCCCGAATACTGCGACACCATCTGCCTGCTCCCGATATCCGTGGCGAAGCTATCGATCGTTACGGGGGCGGTCTATGGCGTCCTCAGGCTCTTTCGGATCACCAGTTTCAATCCGGACCATATTTCGTCGACCGCGCACACCTTGATGTCGACAAGCCCGATCGGCAGCGCGACTTCCCGAATGGCGTTTTCAGTGATGTCGGTATCAGTCTTCGCCGCCTTTTTGGGCCAGGAGACCCAGACAAAGCCGGCCGGGGCGAGGAGCTGGCGGAGCGCGGCGATTTCCCGGACGAGATCGTCGCGTCTCGTGACGAAGATATGGGCGGCTTCAATTCCGGCCGAGGGCGCCGTCTGCTCGCTCAGGCCGAGATTTTCCGCCTCGATCTCGGCGCGGACGCTGTCGGGCATGTCGAGAAACCAGGCGCGCATGCCCGGCTTCAGCCCCAGCTTCTTCGCCAGCGGCGTCCCGGAATAGCCGGCGCCGCTCATCCCGCCGGACCGCGCGATCGCAGATAGCGGGTGGCGACGAGGGCGATCGGGATGCCGACCAGGATGACATGGCAGAAAAGCTGCTGGGCGATCGGCACGAGATGGCTCGGATGAGGCATCGACCAGCGCAGCGGCCGGATGATCCAGTACATCAGCAGCCACAGCGCGACGCCATACACGGCGCCGAGGAGGAAGGGGCGGTCGAGCAGCGCCGACCATTGCCGCGCCGCAACCATATAGGCGGTGGCCATGCACGCCATGATCGCGAAATGAACCAGCAGGCCGGCCACCGCATAATTGGCATTGGTCAGTGCGCCATCGCCCAGCGGTCCGCTCGCAACGAACTGAAGCACGCCTATGGGCGACGTGCCGGCGATGCCCGAAAAGATGAAGGCGGCCAGGAGATCGAGCGTCCCGGCAATGACGGTGGCAATGGCGATCGGCTTGAGCATGATGATCCCCTCCGGCCGGGGAAGGTCTCGCGCCTTCGCCCGTTCGTCAAGGCCGCGGCGTGTCCTCAGGCGATCGTGTCGCCCATCAGCGTCGGAAAGAACCCTTCATGCGCGGCGCGCAGCGCGTCGAGCGTCACGACATGATCATCGTCGGGCAGCTCGAAGATCAGCCGGCCCGCAATCGTGCGGCCGATCCGCTCGACCTCGATCCCGGCAGCGCCCGCGCCGGACAGGATATCGAGCAGGGCATGGTCAGCCACTGTCGCGACATACAGGCCCTGATCCTCGCCGAACAGCGAGCAGGCAACTCCGCAGGGGAGCGGCGCATGGAGCATTGCGCCGATGCCGCCGGCCAGCGCCATCTCGGCGATCGTCACCGCGACGCCGCCGTCCGAAACGTCGTGCACCGCGGTCAGCCCGCCCGACGCGATGCCGGCGCGCACGAACTCGCCGATGTTGCGCTCGGCGGCGAGGTCGACCGGCGGCGGTGGTCCATCCTCGCGACCGTGCAGCTCGCGCAGCCAGAGCGACTGGCCGACATGGCCGGTGCGGGTGCCGATCAGCACGATCACGTCGCCGGTGCCCTTGAAGGCGATCGTCGCGCTCTTCGACCAGTCCGCGAGCAGCCCGACGCCGCCGATCGCCGGGGTCGGCAGAATGGCGCTGCCGCTGCCATCGTCATTCTTGGTCTCGTTATATAGCGACACGTTGCCGCTCACGATCGGGAAGTCGAGCGCGCGGCAGGCCTCGGCCATGCCCTCGATACAGCCGACGAACTGGCCCATGATCTCGGGCCGCTGCGGGTTGCCGAAATTCATGCAGTCAGTCGCGGCAAGCGGCGTCGCGCCGACCGCGCAAAGGTTGCGATATGCCTCTGCGATCGCCTGCTTGCCGCCTTCATAAGGGTCGGCGAGGCAATAGCGCGGCGTGCAGTCGGTGGTGATGGCAAGGCCCTTGGCGGTGCCATGGACTCGTACGACCGCGGCGTCGCCGCCCGGGCGCTGCACTGTGTCGGCGCCGACCATATGGTCATATTGCTCCCATATCCACCGCCGGCTGGCGATGTCGGGCGATGCCATCAGCGCGAGCAGGTCCGCCGCGACGTCAGTGCATTCGGGTACATTCGCGAGCGGCAATGGGGCAGGGGTCTTCACCCAGGGCCGGTCATAGGCCGGCGCATCGTCCGCAAGCGGACCGAGCGGGATGTCGGCGACTGTCTCGCCCCGCCACTTCAGCACCATATGGCCCCCATCCGGACCGGCTTCGGTGACATGGCCGATCACCGCGAAGTCGAGCTCCCATTTGTGGAAGATCGCCTCGGCAAATGCTTCGCGGCCTGGCTTGAGCACCATCAGCATGCGCTCCTGGCTTTCGGAGAGCATCATCTCATAAGGCGTCATCCCGGTTTCGCGCTGCGGCACCGCGTCCATCACCAGTTCGATGCCGACTCCGCCCTTCGACGCCATTTCGACCGACGATGAGGTAAGGCCCGCCGCGCCCATATCCTGGATCGCGACGATCGCGTCGGACGCCATGAGCTCGAGGCAGGCCTCGATCAGCAGCTTCTCGGTGAAGGGGTCGCCAACCTGGACAGTGGGGCGCTTCTCCTCCGAATCCTCGGAGAAGTCGGCCGAGGCCATGGTCGCGCCGTGGATTCCGTCGCGCCCGGTCTTGGAGCCGACATAGACGATCGGGTTGCCCACGCCCGAGGCGGCGGAATAGAAGATCTTGTCCTGTTCGGCGACGCCGACCGTCATCGCGTTGACCAGGATATTGCCGTCATAAGCGCGGTGGAAATTCACCTCGCCGCCGACCGTCGGCACGCCGACGCAATTGCCATAGCCGCCAATGCCGTGGACGACGCCGGCGATCAGGTGGCGCATCTTGGGGTGATCGGGCCGCCCGAAGCGGAGCGCGTTCAAATTGGCCACTGGCCGCGCGCCCATGGTGAAGACGTCGCGCAGGATACCGCCCACCCCGGTCGCGGCACCCTGATAGGGCTCGATATAGGAGGGGTGGTTGTGGCTCTCCATCTTGAAGATCGCCGCCTGCCCGTCGCCGATATCGATCACGCCGGCATTTTCGCCCGGGCCGCAGATCACCTGCGGGCCGGTGGTCGGCAGCTTCTTCAGATGGATGCGCGAGGATTTATAGGAGCAATGCTCGGACCACATCACCGAGAAGATGCCGAGCTCGGTCAGATTCGGCTCGCGCCCCATGGCGTGGAGCACGCGCTGATATTCTTCCGGGGAAAGCCCGTGCTGGGCGACGATCTCGGGGGTGATCTGGCTCATGCCAGCGGGCTTTAGCGGGGGAGGAGGGAAGGGGCTAGGTCCGAAAACAGCGAGCCCGTGCAAGCCGGGCCGGCGATGTCCGCAGATCGTCACGCGGACAGGGGATTCCACGTACGAAAAGCATCGAAATCAAATCATGTCCTGCGCGGGAGAATATTGATTCCGGCGTTTGAAGATCACGCCCCACCCACGACAAAAGCCTGCCCGGCCACAGGGCAGAGTCGGCGCCGATTACTGGCACGTCCGCCACTCAGGGAATCTACCTATGCGGATAACTTCGCCTTAATCACTTCCGTTATACATGATGCGCCATGAAGCAGAAGCGTATCCAAATCGCCGCCACCTCATTGGCTTTCGCAACCGCGCTCACCGCCACGCCGGCGCTTGCCGATGGTACGGCATCCGGAACGCTGATTCAGAACACCGCGACCGCGACCTACTCGTCGGGAAGCACGACCGAGACCGTTCAGTCGAATACGGTTGTCGTGAAAGTCGATCAGCTGCTCAACGTCGCGACAACCGCGCTGAGCAACACGCCCGCCGCGGCAACGACAACAGCGGCAACGGTCCTGACCTATCAGGTAACCAATACCGGTAACGGTGCCGACACGTTCCACCTGACCGCTGATCCCAACGTAACCGGCAACGGTTTCAACGGCACGATCCAGTCAGTCGTCGTCGATACCAATGGCAATGGCGTCTACGATCCTGGCGTCGACTCGGTCATCACCAACGGCGCCGCCAGCCCGGCCATCGCTGCGGACGGGTCGCTCAAGGTTTTCGTCCTCGTCAACCTTCCCGCCAATTTCTCGGATACCCAGACCAGCCAGGTGCGGCTGACGGCCGCCTCGGTGACGGGCACCGGTACGCCAGGTAGTGTCTTCGCGGGCAAGGGCACCGGCGGCGTCGATGCCGTGGTGGGAGCGTCGACTGCCCAGGCCAATGCGCTTGAATCGCTGATCGCCGCCCTGGCGAGCGTGTCGCTCACCAAATCCGCCACGATCGCCGATCCGTTCGGCGGCAACACGCCGGTTCCGGGGGCGATCGTGACCTATACCCTGGTCGCGCATACGACCGGCACGGGCACCGCCGACAGCGTCCATGTGACCGACGGCATTCCGGCCGCGACGACGTACCAGCCCGGCACGCTGACGCTGAACGGCGCGCCCCTGAGCGACGCCACCGATAGCGACGCGGGTATCGCCGGCGCTTCGGGCATCGATGTTTCGCTGGGCAATATCGCGGCTGGCGCAGCCGACAAGACGGTTACCTTCAAAGTCAAGATCAACTGAGGCTAAGACCATGAACATGAAGCATTTTATTACCTTGGCGGGTCTTGCGGCAACGGTGGCGCTGGTACCGGCGACTCACGTCGCGGCACAGGCCGCGGCCGGCAACCCGGTGACGCTGACGAGCGACGTCAAGCTCGACAAGGTCGTGGTGACGAACGGGGTGAGCAAGCATGTGCTGGTCGAACCGAAAAAGGTCGTGCCAGGCGATCATCTCATCTTCTCGACTCAATACCACAACAACGGCGCCAAGCCGATCCAGCATTTCATCGTGACCAACCCACTACCGTCGGCGGTGACGCTGGCCAGTGACGGTTACGGCAATTTCGACGTCTCGGTAGATGGCGGCAAGAGCTGGGGGAAGCTCGCGGCGCTCAACGTCTCCGACGGCAAGGGTGGGCAGCGCGCTGCGCAAGCCACCGACGTCACTCATGTGCGCTGGATCGTTCCAGCCATCGCGCCGGGCGCTTCCGGCAATCTCGAATATCACGCCATCGTGCGCTGACCAGTTTGCCCAGGTCCGCGGGCGATTGGGGGAGCGGGCCAGTTTTTACTTGAGGGGGGTTACTACTGATGAAACACGCCAACCGGCTGCTTTGCGCGGCCAGCATCTCTGCGCTCTTCGCGCTGGGTGCCACTCCGGCCTATGCGGCCGGCACTACCGCAGGTGCGACCATAACCAACACTGTTACCGTTAACTTCCAGGTTGGCGGTGTTGCGCAGACTGCACAATCGGCATCGAACAGCGTTACGGTTGACCGCAAGGTCAATCTGACGATCGTCAATGTCGGTTCCACCACGTCGGTTTCCCCGGGGCAGACCGCTGCCGTGACGACGTTCCAGGTCACCAACTCGTCGAACGATACGCTCGACTTGTCGCTGGCGGCCCTGAACCAGTCAGGCGGCACCGCTGCTCATGGCGGCACTGACGCGATTGATGTCAGCAACTTCAAATATTACGCCGATACCAACAGCAACGGCGTTTATGATGCCGGCACCGACACGCAGATCACCTGGCTCGACGAAGTCGCGGCCGACACGACGAAGACAGTCTTCGTCGTCTCGGACGTTCCGTTGACCGCAACCAACGGCCAGGTCGCCGGCATCGTGCTGACTGCCCGGGCTGAAGCAAGCGGCAGCGCGGGCACGCAGGGTGCGTTGCTCACTGCCACCGCCGGTGCGAACACCTCGGGTGTCGATACGGTCTTCGCCGATGGCGCGGGCGCGACCGACTCAGCAAATGACGGCGCGTACTCGGTCAAGGGCGACTATACCGTTTCGGCGGCGTTGCTGACGGTCACCAAGACCAGCATCCTGATCAGCGATCCGGTCAGCGGGACGACCAATCCGAAGGCGATCCCGGGCGCGGTGATGGAATATTGCATCATCGTTTCCAACGGCGCCGGTGCTGCGACCTCTACCAGCCTCAGCATCAGCGATCCGCTGCCGACGACGGTGACCTATAACTCAGGCTATGGGATCTTCATCAACGGCACGGTCACCGGTGGCACCTGCAACAGCGATGGCAGTGCCGGCGGCAGCTACGCGGCCACGCCGACACCGACAGTGAGTGGTGGGCTTGCCAACCTCTCGGCCGGCGCCAGCGAAACGCTTCGCTTCCGCGTGACGATCAACTGATGAGCCAGGGCGGCGGCGCTTAGCCGTCGCCGCCCTTCATCATTGAGAACCCTATGGGTCGCAACCATCCCTTGCGGGCGGTGGCGGTCGCGCTCCTCTGCGCCCTGATGTTGCTCATCGCTCCAGGGTCGCGTGCGCAGACTGTCACGAATACCGCCAACGCCAACTGGATGCAGTCCGGTGAACCGTTTTCGACGGCGTCGAACAGCGTGTCCTTCACCGTGATCAAAAAAATTACACCGCCCATCGGCTCCGGGCAGACGGGAACGCTCACCGCTGCGCTCGGACTGGTCTTCGACAGCGAAGACGGCACGATGGTGAATGGCGCGAAAGTCTCCATCGTCGACGCAGTGACCGGGCAAAGCGTTCAAGTGTTCGCCGCTGACGGCGTCACCGCCTGGCCCTCGACGGTTTATACCGGGCAATCCGTGACTGACGGCGCCGGCGCCGTCTACCAGCTCCAGCCGGGCGAATATCGCTTTCCGCTGCTGGCGGCGGGCCAATATCGCCTCGTCGTCGAGCCGCCCAATCCCTATCATGTGCCGTCGGCGGCCGACATAGCCCAGCTTTCCGGGCTCACCAGGCCCGACGGCAGCCCGTTGATGATCAACGACGCGTCCTTTGGCGCTGCCTTCACGATCTCCAGCCCGCAGCCGATCCGTGTCGACATTCCGGCTGACCGTCCGCCGACCGCGGTAACGCTGACCAAGACAGCCTCGCGCCAGACCGTCCAGCCGGGCGATGTAGTGTTCTACACCGTCACGGTGAACAACCCGGACCATTTCCACAGCAAGCGCGCTGTCACGGTGGTCGATACACCGTCGCCGATGCTGCGGTTGCGGCCGGATTCGGTCCGGATCGACGGCGTCGCGCTCCCAGGCCTGGTGACGATTGCCTCCGACGGCAGTACGCTTACCGTCAGGTTGGGGAATATAGCGCCGGGCGCTGCCCGAACCGTCACGTATGCGATGAGCGTGCGGCCCGATGCGCTCCAGGGGCAAGCACTCAACAAGGCGATCGCGACCGATTACCGCGGCACCCTCTCCTACGCCACCGCCGTGGTCAGGATCGAGCAGGATGGCCTGACAGCGCGCATGACGCTGATCGGCCGCGTCACCGATCATGGCTGCTCGGCCGACGGGCCGCATGACGGCATTGCCGGCGTTCGAGTCATGCTCGAGGACGGCAGCTTCGCGGTCACCGACCGAGAGGGCCGCTACCATTTCGATGGCCTCGTGCCCGGCGACCATGTCGCGCAGGTAATGGACATGACCCTGCCCGAGGGCGGGCGCTTCCTGAACTGCGGCCGCTCGACCCGCAACGCCGGGAGCGCGATTTCGCGTTTCGTGACTGGGCAGGGCGGCAGCCTGGCGGTTGCCGATTTCTATGCCGAAATTCCAAGGAAACAGATGGTTACGCCCAAGCGTGACCCTGAACAGAATCCGGAGCTGGGCCCTGCGGGGGGCGTGGTCCAGCCGGTCAGCGGCGGCGCGCCGGGGGACGCGCCGCCGCTCGATCCACACAATGCGGCATCCGGCGCCCCGGTGCCGGAAGACGCCGATGGCGCCGTTTCCGACCGGGTCGCCGCCGGCGCCGAGACTGACTGGCTGGCACTGGGCGACGGCCCGATCGACTTCCTGTTTCCGGCGGTGGATTACAATCCGCGGGCGCCGGCGCTTCGCGTCGTCATCCGCTATCGCCCCGGCCAGAAGGTCGAGCTGTCGTCAAACGGCCACCCGGTTGCCGCGATCGCCTTTGATGGCGACAAGACCTCGGCCAACCACGCCTGGGCGGTCGGCATCTGGCGCGGCATCCCACTCGATGGCGATGTTACGCACCTGACGGCCGTCGTGCGCAACGCCGATGGCACGGTGGCCGCAAATCTCGCGCGGGACGTTCATTTCAACCAGACAGCGGCCCAGGTCCAGATCGTGCGCGAAAAGACGCTGCTGGTTGCCGACGGCCGCACCAGGCCGGTGATCGCGCTCCGCGTGCTCGATCGCAACGGTAAGCCGGTGCATGCCGGCATCTCCGGCGACATCGCCCTCAACGCGCCCTATGAGAGCGCTGAAGCAGTCGATGCCATGCAGTCCCGCGCCCTGTCTGGCCTCGGCCGGGCGGCGCCGCACTGGACGGTGAAGGGCGATGACGGCATCGCGCTGGTCGAACTCGCGCCGACCATGGTCAGCGGTGCGCTTCAGCTCGATTTCAACTTCGTCGATGGCCAGCAGAGGCGCCACCAGACGCTGAACGACTGGGTCGTGCCGGGCAAGCTGCAATGGACCCTGGTCGGGCTGGCCGAAGGCTCGGTCGGCGCGCGCACCATCGCCGATGCCATGGAGCGCACGGGCAATTTCGACAGCGATCTCGGTGATCACGGCCGGGTGGCCTTTTACGCCAAGGGGCGGGTGCTCGGCCGCTATGTGCTCACCCTGGCCTATGACAGCGCGAAGCGGCGCGACGATCAGCAATTGCTCGGCGCGATCGACCCCAAGGCCTATTACACCGTCTTCGCTGACGGTTCGAACCGCCGCTTCGACGCGGCGAGCCGGGAGAAGCTGTACGTCCGCATCGAGGCGCGCGCGTTCAACGCGCTGTTCGGCGACTTCAGCACTGACTTCAACCAGACCGAGCTGGCCCGCTACCAGCGCACGATAACCGGCGTGAAGGCCGAAGGCAGCGCGGGCGGTTTCCACGCCGAGGCCTATGGCGCGCGCGTCTCCTCCACCCATCATCGCGACGAAATCCAGGGCGGCGGCATTTCCGGGCCCTACACCCTGTCTTCCCGCGCGATCATCGCCAATAGCGAGCATGTGGTGATCCAGGTGCGCGACCGATTCAGGTCCGAGATCATCGTCGACACGAGGACGCTGACCCGCTTCCTCGACTATGACATCGATCTCCTGTCGGGCACGATCAGCTTCAAGCAGCCGATCCTCAGCCACGACACCTCGCTCAACCCGCAATTCATCGTCATCGACTATGATGTCGATCCGCTCACCAATAACGGGGGCGTGCTGAACGCCGGGCTGCGCGCCGACTGGACCTCGCACAATGGCGGCCTGCGCATCGGCGCCAGCGCGATCACGGACAAGGGTGACGCGGCACGCACCAATCTCGCCGCGATCGATATCCGCGCACGGCCCAACGCCAACACCGAGCTGCGCGCGGAGGCGTCGGTCAGCCGCAGGAATGGCGACAATTCAGTGGCCTGGCTGGTCGAAGCCGAGCATCACGACAAGCGCCTTGATCTCCTCGCTTATGCTCATTCGGTCGATCCGAATTTCGGGGTAGGGCAGCTCAACGGCCCGGAGCTCGGCCGCCGCAAGCTCGGCGTCGATGCCCGGCTGAAGCTGACCGAGACCCTCTCGATCGATACCACCGCCTGGTATGACGAAAGCCTGACTGATCCCACGCATCGCGAGGCGATTCAGGTGAAGGGCGAATACCGGACGAAGAGCGCCGATATCCACCTCGGCGTCTCATCGATCCTCGATCACCTTGCCGACGGCACCGACGCGAATTCGACCGTGCTCGACGCGGGGGCGACCAAAAGGCTGTTCGACAACAAGCTGCAGATCGACGCCTCGACCAGCTTCGGCCTGGGCAAGACCGAGTCGATCGATCTGCCCGCGCGCCACCTGCTATCGGTCCGCTACGCTTTGTCGCCGCGGATCAAGCTGATCGGCAGCTACGAAATCGCCACCGGCGATGCGATCAATGCCCGCACCGCCCGGGTCGGCTTCGAGCTTCAGCCCTGGACCGGCGGAAGGATCGTCAGTTCGGTCGAGCAGCAGCAGATCGCCGAATATGGCCCGCGCAGCTTTGCCGCCTTCGGCCTTACCCAGTCGTTCGAGGTCACCAAGCACCTGACGATCGACGGTACGCTCGACGCGAACAAGGTGCTTGGCGGTTTCGACATCACCAAGATCGTCAATCCCGCCCAGCCAGTCGTCAGCGGCGGCCAGCTGGGTGGCAATGCTACGCTGACCGAGGACTTCACCGCGGTGACGCTCGGCGCGACCTGGCATGGCGGCCGCTGGACGGCGACGATGCGCGGCGAGTGGCGCGACGGCGAGCTCGCCCGCCGCAAGGGCGTGACCTTCGGGGCGATCCGCCAGCTCGGCGAAGGCAGCATGGTCGGCTCGGGCGTCAGCTGGACTCATGCCAATGGCAGCGACGGCAGCATGACCGAAGTGCTCGACAGCGCGATCGCGGTGGCGAACCGTCCGGCCGGTTCGGCCTTCGCTTTCCTGACCAAGGTCGAATATCGCAGCGATCTGGTGGTTGGCGCCACTGCGGGGCTGGCGGGCGTCAACGGGGTGACGGGCACCACGGCGCTCACCGTGACGGGCAACGCCAAATCGCGGCGCCTGATCGGCAGCTTCTCCGCCAACTGGTCGCCGCGCGGCAATCGGGACGGCGAGTTCGTCCAGCGCTCCGAACTCGGCGTCTTTGCCGCCGGACGCTACAATTTCGACCGCTATGACGGATACAACCTGGCCGGCACCACGCTGCTGGCAGGGCTCGATGCGCAGATCGGCATCGGCCAGCGGGTAGCGCTGGGTGGGAGCGTCACGCTGCGCAGCAACCTCGCTGATCACACCACGAGCTTCGCGATTGGCCCGCAGGTGAGCGTCGTGCCCGCCACGAACGTGCTGCTGACCGTCGGCTACAACGTCAAAGGCTTCCGCGATCGCGACTTCGCCGCCACCCGCTCGACCAACAAGGGCGTGTTCGCGACGCTGAAGATGAAGTTCGACACCAGCAGCTTCGGGTTCCTGGGCCTGGGGCGGCGCTAGGGAAGGCCGCCCCCGCGGTGGCCGGATAGGCGCCCGACGGCCCGGGGACCTCCCGCTGTTTTCCGCTGTTTTCCGCGATTATTTTTTCGTCGCTGTTATGTTGGAGTTTCCAGGTAGAATCCCTTCCCGTTATCAATAGCTTGGCTGAGTTTCCGCTGTTATCGAATAACAGCGGAAAAACAGCGGCGGAACAGCGGCATTAACAGCGGGGATAACAGCGACGGAACAGCGGGGTGTTGGAAATAACAGCGGCGCGCCATCGCCAGATATAAATTCGTCATGTCAAAGAGCGAGGCGGCGCCGGCGCGGCGTTTCGTCCGCTGGTTGTGTTTCCACACTCTCTGACAGGATTTGAATCGGCTCGGTCGATCGTGAGGTCAGGGTGCCCCAATCGAGTCAAAGCCAAGTCGTCGGCCGGGGCCCCGTCCGGGGCGATCTGCGGCGGGCGCTGTCGAAGAGGCTCGAGCCCGAGCCCGACCGCAACATCGTTCCATGCGGGGTTTCTCGGTCGACCAGGTTTGGCGTCACGTCGATATGAAACTCCTCGCGAGGATGGAGGCGCGCGGTTGGCGCTCTCCCATGAGTATCAGCCATCGGCGAACAACGAATGCCGGAAGCAGGCCCGGCATGACGGTCCGAGTGGCGGCGATCTCAGCCCGCCCTGTGCCTCGCCTCAGTTCACCTGGGCCTGGATGCTGAGGGTGAAGCTGGGCGGCGTGCCGGTCGACCCCGCCATCGTTCCTTTCGGATTGAGGCAGACGAACCTGACCGCGGCATCATAGGCCGATGTCGGCGTGTAGGTGCAGCCGGCGAAGGTGGTCGGCGCGGTCGCCGAGCTCGAATAGCGGATGTCGGTTCCGGTGGTGAAGGTCAGCCCGCTGGTCGGCGACCCCTGGGTGAAGATCGGCGAGGATGAGGTGCCGACCCGCAACTGGGCCGGCAATGTGTCGATCAGCCATACCGAATTGTTGGTCACGGTCGAAGGCCCGGTATTGGCCACGGTGAAGGTGTAGCGGACGATCGCGCCCGGCAGGAATTTGGGGTTGATGGTGCCGTTTACCGGATCCGATACCAGGGTCGAACTCTTCAGGATGGTCAGCTGCGCGTTGGCGGCCCGCTTGGTGTTGGTGATGGTGCAGGTGACGATGTCGCCGAGCGACGGCGTGATCGTGCCGCCGGGGCTGGACGGCAGCGTCGTCGTCGATCCGGCATTGGCATTGGTACAGGCCATGGTCGCGGTATATTGATTGAGAACGGTTGTCCCCGCGACATCCTCATAAAGAGTATAGGCAGTGCCGGCGGCGACCTGGGTCTGCGCTGTCGTGCCATTGGTGACCGTCGCGCCGGTGCCGGTGGTGGTGGTGGTGGCGACGTTCGTGGCGCCCTGATCGATATCGAGCTCGAACTGGTCAGTCGAAAATTGGCGGCCGGAGGCGGCCAGCGCCTTTTTCAGGGTCAGATGCGGAAACGTCACTTCCGTGTAGGTACACTGCACTACGTCGCCATATTGGAGCGCGCCGAAGCTGTAGGACGAGGTGATGACCCCGCTCGGCAAGGGCGTGCTCGAGCCGGCGCTATTGGTGCAGGTGAGGGACGAGCGATAGTGAGTCAGGGCACTGACGCTGCCGCTCGCCATTGACTGAATCAGCGTCACCGGAACGGCCGACGCAGTCGCGAGTGCAGCGGCGGTGAACGGCCCGAGGCTGGTGCCACTGGTCGCACCGGCGGCGAGCGCTGTTCCGGTCGTGGTCGAATTGATCGAAAAGGCGAACTGATCCGCCGCGTTCAGCCGGATCCCCGAGATTTGCGTATAGAGCCGGATCGAGGCGTAGCGCACCGCGAACATCGCGCCCTCCAGGCCGCCGCCGACCAGTGTCGTGGTCACCGTGGTGGGCGTGCTGGTACCGCCGATATAGGCGCCTACCGTGCCGGTAGCGCCGGTTTCAGTGAAGGTGTTCGTTCCAATGCCGCTCAAGGTGGGATAGGTCGAGCCGGTAATCGGACCCACCTGGTCGAGTTGCACCCAGTTGCCGCCATTGGTCTGGAAACTGAGTGTTTCGCCATCATTGGTGGATTCGCCGTCGGCTGCCACGATCATGTACTGGCTGCCGCCGGTGGCGCCCGGCGGCGGCGTCAGCCTGATGTTCGACATGGTGATGGTAGCCGACGTGCTGTTGGTGAGCTGGTATAATACCGGCTGGCCAGCGATGCCGAGAAAGGCGGTGTTGCCGATCGCCGCGCCGGACCAGGAAGGCGCCGCCACTGAATCGAGCGCCGCCGTGGACGTGACCTTCAGGTTGAAGCTCATCACCGTGCCGTCCTGCAGCGTGAGGCTGAAATTCTGGCCTGAACCCGAGCGTGCGGTAGTGTCGTTGTAGGTGGAGAAGTCGATCCAGCAATAGGTCTGCCAGCCCGATGGCCCGGTTGACCCTTGCGAGGTTGCGATGGAGCAGTTCGCGGCCATCGCGGCGGGTGCGAAGAACAGCCAACCCAGGACAACGAGCAGCGTGGCCGCACATTCTTTCAGACGCTTGCTTGTCATTGGCGAGGATCAGTTCCGCGGTTTGCCTCTTAAGGGAAACACCCTAGGCGGAAAGGGTTGTTCTCCAGTTAATCAAACCCGATCCGATGTGCAGGCGGCCTGGCCGCATTTGCTGTTGCTTGTCCCGCAGCGGGAATGGCTGGAGACCCTGCGCAAGAATCGAGCGAACGGTGAGGGTGGCAAAGACCCCGCTCCAAGGGCGTGCAGTAACCTTTCTTCCATCGCTTTGCTCTAACGGTCGACGGCGCTGCGGCGTCATGCTGCGAGGGGAGTGGCATGACCTTCATGTGGCGGAACCGTGCGGGTCCTGGTGCGGAGGACGCGGATCAGGCCGATCCCGCCGCTGAAGCAGCGGCGATCGGCCGGCTGCGTCGTGTCGTGAACCGGGTCGAGCAGGTCGAGCCGCCCGCGGCGCCGACCGAGGCCGCGCCCAGCCGATTCGCCGCCACCGACCTGATGGCGAATGCCTTTGCAGTGCTCGGTGTCGACCTCGATGCCTCCGCGGAGGCGATCAGCGACGCAGTCGACACATTGTCGTTCGAGCCCGGCCATGATCCCGAGGCGCTCAATGCCGCTCGCGCCAGGCTCATGTCGGCGCGCGATCGGCTGGCGGAGGAGCTTGGCTGGCTGCCCGAGCCATCGCCGGCGTTGCGTGCCCAGTTGCGCCCCGCCCTGGTGGCCGGCGACGTCGTGGCGGTCACGGCGGTGCGCGACGCCACGATCGGCCTTGCGCGCCTCAATCTCAGCCTGGCGCTCGCGATCTGCCTTCCCGGCGAGATCGACCGGGCGACGCGAGTCCTGGTCGACGGCCAGGCATGGGACACGAATGTGACGCTTGGCCTGCTCGGCGAGGCCCGCGCCCGCGCCGGGTTTCGTGCGATTGACGACGACATCTTCGATCGCGCGATTCAGGCGCGCGCCGCGGCGATGGCGCAGGCGCTTGCGCCGTTGTTCGCTGCCTCCACGACAGCGCGCACCGCGCTGACCAAAGCGATGCAGGCAGCGCCGCCGAGCCTTGCCGGCTTCGGCGCCATGTTCCTCGACGAAGTGATGCGTTGTTATGCCGCCGCTATCGATCCGGCGCTCGAGCAGGCCCAGGCGCGCATCACAGCCGCGACCGAGGCGCTGATCGCCCGCCCGGGCGACCATGCCCAGGCGACTGCGCTCACCACGTCGTTCGACCTGTGGTCGAGCCTTCGCCGCCCGATCCAGGTCCATGAAGCGGCGCGGGGGCTCGACGACCCGGCATCGGCCAGGATTTTCGAGGCGGTCCGCGGCCTGACGGTCACCTTGTCCAACGATCACAACGATTACGACATCGCGCTCCGGCTCGCCCGGGCGCTGATTTCGTCCTTCGCGCTCGTCCCGTTCCATCGCGCCGCGCTCGAGCGCGAACTGCCGACGCTCATCGGCAATGTGTCGGGCAAGAGGCTGCGCCAGCTCTGTGCGAAGGCGCTTGCCCATTACGCCGTCTTCGCGCGGGAAGTGCAGGCCGGCGGGCTGGGCGGAACGGCCGGCCTTGCCGGCCAGCTCGCCTCGATCTTCGCCGATTCGCTCGAATCCAGCCCGGATAATCGCGGCGCTTTTTTCATGATCGTGCGCGGCCTCGCGGTCGATCTGTTCAATGATCTTCGTGACCGCCGCACCGCCGTCGCGGTCGCGCAATGGCTGTTGTCGCAGGGGCCGCCGGCCAAGGAACGCGCGCAACTCGAAAGCGACCTTGCTCAGCTCGGCGGCCAGCCCATGGGCAGCGCCGCACCCATTGAACCAGTGCCGAACCCCGGCGGCTTCGGTCGCGCGAACCGTTGCGGAGCAACCGCCCCGGCCGCGCCGCCGCCATGGGTCCGGCCGCCCGATGCCGTACCCGAATGGCAACCGACACGCAGCCGCCGGAAGCGTGGCTCTTCCGGGCTGGCGACAATCGTCATCGCGTTCTTCGTGCTGATGTCCTTCTGCTCGCGCCCGCACACCCCGCGTCACACGAGCTGGGTCGATCAGCACGACAATTCGAGCCACTATATTCCGCGCGCGCCGACGCCCTATCGCGGCGTTGACGATGCCGTCGCCGAGCGGATTCGCGCCGATAATGAGCGGCTCCGAAGCGGCCAGGGCGAAGAGCCGGTGATCGTGCCGGGCCAGCCGATGTCCGATGCCCAGCCGCTGCCCCCGACGCCGCTCGATCCGAACCAGAGCACGCTCCCCCCGGATCCGAACCGGGTGCCGGGAGCGACTCGATGACCGCTCCGCTCGCCGCGCTCGCGGTGCATTATTGGAAATTGTGCGCCGCCTTTGATCGCGAGCTTGGCTTCATGAACGCAGATCGCGCCCAGGCCGGCGAGGCGCAGCTCCGCTTCGCGCGCCGCAAGCTCGACACGATCCTCGCCGAATCCGGCCTGCGGATCGCGACTTATGACGGCGCGCCCTTCACGGCGGAGATTCCGGCGAGCCCGGTCAATGCCGAGGACATCGCCGACGGCGCTTCGGCAATCGTCGAGGCGACCATCGAACCCACGGTGACCGGCCCCGAGGGCGTTCTGGTCGCCGGCAAGATCCTTCTCAAGGAAGCCTGACATGTATCTCGGTATCGATCTCGGCACCTCCAATTCGGCGATCGTCGGCAATCGCGGCGGGCGGCTCGAATTGTTCAAGGCGATCAGCGGCGAGGATGTGCTGGCCTCGGTGGTGATGTGCGACCGGCATGGCAGCCGCTATGTCGGCAAGCGCGCCTATGATCAGCTGCGCACCGCGCCCAAGGGGATCGCGGCCCGCTTCAAGCGGCTGCTCGGCACCAGCACTGTCCTTCCTTTCGGGCCCGAGGACGGCACCATCACGCCCGAGGATGCCAGCGCCGAGGTGCTGCGCCAGCTGCTCAAGCAGGTCCGCGCCGGCACCGGCGATGCCGTGTTCGAGGGCGCGATCGTCACCGTGCCGGCCGCGTTCAACCAGATGCAGTCCGAAGCGACGATCCGGGCGGCGCATGAAGCGGGGCTTGAACAGGTCGGCCTGCTGCAGGAGCCGATCGCCGCCGCGCTTGCCTGTATCGAGCGGCCGGAATCGCGCAACGGGCTGTTCCTCGTCTATGATCTCGGCGGCGGCACGTTCGACGTCGCGCTGGTGCGCGCGATCGACGGCGCCGTGTCGATCGAGGCGCATGAAGGCATCAACATGCTCGGCGGCAGCGATTTCGATCGCATGCTGATCGATTCGACCGTGCGCCCCTGGCTCGCGAAAGAGTTCAAGCTCCCCGAGGACTGGCAGAAGAACCCCGATTATCGCCGCCTCCTCGCGCTCGCCACCGCCAATGCCGAACAGGCCAAGATCGAGCTGTCGAGTGCGCGCGAGGCGATCATCTTCGTCTCGGAACATGATGCGCGGGCAACCGACCTCGCAGGACGCGAAATCTTCGTCGAGGTGGTCGTGACGCGTGACGATCTCGAGGCGCTGGTATCGGACAAGATCGACCAGTCGATCGAGCTGTGCCGCAAGGTCATCGCCGACAATGGCTACAAGAGCGAGGACATCGACAAGATCGTCCTGATCGGCGGCCCCTCGCGCATGCCGATCGTCCGCGAGCGCGTGCCCGATGAGCTCGGCGTCGCGACTGATCTCGACATCGATCCGATGACTGCGGTGGCGCGGGGCGCGGCGATCTATGCCGAGAGCCGCGAATGGACCAAGGGCGAGGCCGCCGGCAAGCAATCGCGCGTCCGCCATGACGCTGGCGCCGCGGTCTCCTATGATTTCGAGGCGCGCACCACCCGCGAGCGCGCGCGAATCCGGGTGACGGCGTCAGGCGAAACCACCGGGCTTCGCGTAACCGCCACCGCCAGCGACGGCCGTGATTATGGGGAGCGCGCGGTTGCCGAGGGGCCGATCTACATCGTCCAGCTCGGCGACGGCGAGACTCGGGTCGTCATGACCGTCGTCGATGCCGAGGGCCGCCGCGTCGAGGACGCCTGCGCCGAGCTGACCATCACCCGGGTCGCCGCGGTCGCCGCCGGCGCGCCGTGCACCAGCACGATCGCCGTGAAGGTCGAGGATGGCGACGGCACGCGCGCGATCAATGTGCTCGAGCCACTGCTGCGCAAGGGCGAGACGCTGCCGCGCCAGGGCACCAAGGCCCTGCGAGCCGGGCGCCGGCTCGATCCGGGCAGCCCCGAATGGATCGACGTCGAATTGTTCGAACAGGCTGAGGGGGTTGCCGAGCCAGAGGCGAATCTGCTGATCGGCTCGTTCAGGCTGAGCGGTGAGGATCTGCCTGCCTATGCAGCGCCGCTGAAGCCGGGCGAGCAGGTCATCCTCCACTGGTCGGTCGATGACAGCCAGCTGATCCGCTGCTCGATCGAGCTGCCCGAACAGGGGCTGCATTTGCGCGATCACAGCTTCTACGCAGACGATCTCGCCAGGGTCGATTTCGCACGGCACGGCCATGAATATGCGTCCCAGGCGCTGATCACCGCCGACAAGCGGTTGGACGACCTTGCCGAGGCACAGCGGGGGCAGTGCGCCGCCGAGATCGCTGCGCTGCGCCGCAGGGTGAACGATCAGCTGGCCCGGCTGCAGATGGTCGACGATGCCGACGGCTTCCGCTCGATCGCCGAGGAGGCCCGGCTGATCCGTCAGGAAATCTCGCGGCTGCGCCACCGGCCCGATCTGCGCGCCGGAATCCTCGCTGCCGATCTGGCCAAGGTCGAGGCGGATTCGCGGTCGCTGACCGCGCTGCTGTCAGTCGAGCATCGCGCCCAGATCGCGCAGCAATATGCCGCCGCCCAGGCAGCCCTCGCCGACGAGCGTTTCAGCGTCGCCGAGCGCTCGATCGAGGCGATGCGCGCGATCCTCACGTCAATGCTGCTTCAGCAACCTGAATTCATTCTCGGCCAGTATCGAAGGATCCGCGAGGAACGCCATGCCGCGACCGACATCGCGCGGTTCGATCACCTCGTGCAGCGTGGCGACGCGGCGGCGGCGACGCGCAATATCGGCGAGGTCCGCGCGGTGATCGGCGAGATGTTCGGCATCCTGTCGCTCGGGTCCGAACCGACGAGCGACATCGCCGCGCTGGCCGGGCTGCGGCGCTGAGCTGACGAGGCTTCAGAGAATCTCCCGCACCTTCTCGGGCGGCCGGCCGAGCCGCACGCCCTTCTCGGTCTCGACCAGCGGCCGTTCGATCAGGATCGGATCGGCGATCATCGCATCGAGGATGGTGTCGCCATCGGCATATATGAGCGCCCGTGCCGCGTCCTCGGCCATGCGCAGGCCCTGGCGCGGCGTCATCCCGGCGCGCTCGTACAAGGCGGCCAGCGTCGCGCGCGCGGGCGGGGTCTTGAGATACTCGATCACCTCGACCTCGACACCCGGCGCGCCTTGCAGGATCGCCAGCGCCTCGCGCGATTTCGAACAGCGCGGATTGTGCCAGATTCTTGCCTTCACGCCTTGATCTCCCGTGTCTGGCTCACCCACCAGGCGAGCGTCGCGAGCAGCACATAGGCGGCGAGCCCCATGATTGCGAGCGACGGCGGCGGTGGATCGATCACACTTTTCGGTTGCGCGGTCAGCCAGTTGACCGCCTGCGCCACTGCCATCATCGCGGCGAGCAGCGCGACCGGCAGCCACGCCCTGGCGCTGGTGGCGCGCGTTCGGCCGAGGAAGAAAGCCAGGCCGCCAAAGGCGAACAGCAACTCGAGCGGTATCTCGATCGCAGGATGATTCCACAGGCCAAGCCCAAGCGGCGGCGGGCTCCCGGCGATCGTGAGGTCGGGGCGGTGAACGAGCAGGTCGATCAGCCAGTGCGAGAACACCACGGCACCGCCGATCAACGCGGCGATACTGCTTCGCTGCCAAAGCCGGACCAGCAATGCGAACCCCGCCGACCAGGCGAGCGCGCCGACCAGGCTGTGAGTCCAGGGCATGTCGTAGAGGTCCATCGGGTTCATCGCCGTGATGCCGGGCACCAGCCGCATATGCTCGATGCCGACCAGCAGGAACGAGAAGAAGGCGAGATCGACCAGCTGGGCGGCGACGAACAGCGTGCCGAGCTTCGGTGCCCTTCGCGATGTCGCCGCAACGAACGATGCGCCGTAATGGCCGATGAACATGTGCGACCTCCCCTCGCGCTACGGCGCCTTCGCCTCCTCGACGAAATCAACGTCCCGCCGTTCCGGCCCAAGCGCAGTCCAGATCACCAGGACGACCGCCGTGACACCGGCGACCAGCGCCAGCGCGAGCCCGTAATTGTCGCCATGCGCCTCGGCGAACCCCGCCTGGAGCGGGCCGTTGCGCGAAGCGATGAGGTTGCCGAGCTGATAGGCGAAACCAGGGAACATGCCCCTGATCAAAGCCGGCGACAGCTCGTTGAGATGGACCGGGACGATTCCCCAGGCGCCCTGCACCGCGACCTGGAGCAGGAACGCGCCGAGCCCGAGCAGCAGCGGCGTCTCGCTGAACGCCCAGAGCGGGATCGCCGGCAGCGCGAGCAACGAGGCGATGATGATCGCCTTTTTGCGCCCGATCCGTTCCGACCAGATGCCGAAGGACAGACCGCCGACGATCGCCCCGAGATTCATGACGATGGCCAGGAGGCCGGTCATATGGGTGTCGAAATGGTGCTGCTTCTGGAGGAAGGTCGGATAGAGATCCTGGGTGCCGTGGCTGAAGAAGTTGAACGCGGTCATCAGCACGATGACATAGAGTGCGATCTTCCAGTGGCGGGCGAGCTCGCGGAACGCGTTGACCTGCACCTGGCCGCGCCGTGCCTCGAAGGCGGGGCTTTCATGGACATGCATGCGGATCACGAACACGAGCAATGCCGGCACCACCCCGATCATGAACATGCCGCGCCAGCCGATCTGATCGAAGAACAGGAAATAGGCGAGACTGGCGAGGAAATAGCCCGACGGATAGCCGCTCTGGAGCAGCCCGGAAACGGGGCCGCGCAGCTTGGGCGGGATCGTCTCCATCACCAGGCTTGCGCCGACGCCCCATTCGCCGCCCATCGCGAAGCCGAACAGGCCACGGATCAGCAGCAGCATGCCGAGCGTCTGCGCGAAACCCGACAGGACCGAGAAGGCCGAGAAAAGCAGGATGACGATCATCAGGATAGGCCGCCGCCCGAACCGGTCGGCGAGCCAGCCGAAGAAGAAAGCGCCGAACGGCCGCGCGGCGAGGGTGATGAACAGCGCCTCCGAGACTGACTTGATGTCGGTCCCGAATTCCTTCGCGATGGCCGACTGGAGGAAGACGAGCAGGAAGAAGTCGAACGCATCGAGCGTCCAGCCGAGATAGCTCGCCCAGATCGCGCTGCGCTGCGATTTCGTGAGCGAGTTCAGGTCTGCGGCCAGGCTCATGCATCATCCTCCATCAAGCCGGGCGCTTTCGAGCGCCGTTCCCCGACCTAGCTTAGAAGGGCGCGACGGTTACGGGAAGCGGACGAAGGGCTAATCCTCCTGCTTCGCCAGCCATTCCTCGAGCCACTTGATCGTGTAATTCCCCGCCTGGAAATCCGGGTCCTCGATCAGGGCCTGGTGCAGCGGGATGGTCGTCTTCATCCCCTCGATCACGAACTCCTCGAGCGCGCGGCGCAGGCGGCGGATCGCGCCCTGGCGGGTGGTGCCGTAGACGATCAGCTTGGCGATCATCGAATCATAATAAGGCGGCACGCGGTAACCGGCATAAAGCCCGCTATCGACCCGTACGTTCATGCCGCCCGGCGCATGATATTGCTTCACCAGCCCGGGCGAGGGCGCGAAGGTGCGCGGGTCCTCGGCATTGATGCGGCACTCGATGGCATGGCCGCGGAACACCACGTCCTGCTGGCGCAGGGTCAGCGGATGGCCCTCGGCGACGCGGATCTGCTCGCGGACGAGATCGAGCCCGGTGATCATCTCGGTCACCGGATGCTCGACCTGGAGCCGCGTGTTCATCTCGATGAAGTAGAATTCGCCATCTTCCCACAGGAACTCGATCGTCCCGGCGCCGCGATAGCTCATATCGGCCATCGCCCTGGCGACGATGCCGCCCATCCGCTCGCGGTCAGCGGGGCCGAGCACGGGGGAGGGGGCTTCCTCGAGCACTTTCTGGTGGCGGCGCTGCAGCGAGCAGTCGCGTTCGCCGAGATGGATCGCATTGCCGTTGCCGTCGCCGAACACCTGGAATTCGATATGCCTCGGATTGCCGAGATATTTTTCCATATAGACGGTCGCGTCGCCGAACGCCGCCTTGGCCTCGTTGCCGGCCTGCTGCATCAGCGTCTCGAGCTGGTCTGCGGACGTGCACACTTTCATGCCGCGCCCGCCGCCGCCCGAGGCCGCCTTGATGATCACCGGATAACCGATGGCGCTCGCGATCTTCTTCGCCTCGCCGAGATCGCTGATCGCGCCGTCGGAGCCGGGCACGAGCGGCAGGCCGAGCGCGCCGGCGGTGCGCTTCGCTTCGACCTTGTCGCCCATCGTGCGGATATGCTCGGGCTTCGGCCCGACGAAGATGATGCCATGCGCCTCGACGATCTCGGCGAAGCGCGCATTCTCGCTCAGGAAACCATAGCCTGGGTGAATCGCATCGGCATGGCTGATCTCGGCCGCCGAGATGATGTTGGCGATGTTGAGATAGCTTTCGCCGGCCGGCGGCGGGCCGATGCAGATCGCCTCGTCGGCGAGCCGGACATGCATCGCGTCGCTGTCGGCGGTCGAATGCACCGCGACCGTCTTGATGCCCATTTCATGGCATGCGCGATGGATGCGCAGCGCTATTTCGCCGCGATTGGCGATCAGGAGCTTCTTGATTTCAGCCATTAGGGCTTACTCTACGACCACGAGCGGCTGGTCGAATTCGATCGGCTGGCCGCTCTCGACCAGGATCGCCTTCACCGTGCCTGCACTGGGCGCGAGGATCGGGTTCATCACCTTCATTGCCTCGACGATCAGCAGCGTATCGCCGGCGGCAACCGCCTTGCCGACGCTGATGAACGCGGGCGCGCCTGGCTCGGGCGCGAGATAGGCAGTGCCGACCATCGGCGACCTGACCGCATTGACGTTCGCAGCCGGCGGCGCGGCTTCGGGCGCTGCCACGGTTGCGGCGGGGGCGGGCGGCGGCGCGGGCGCATAATGCACCGGCGCGGCGGTTGCCGCTGCCTTGCGCGCGATGCGGATTCGACGGCCGCCATCCTCGACTTCGATCTCGGTCAGCTGGGTCTCGTCGAGCATCTGCGCGAGCTGGCGCACCAGCTCGACGTCGATTCGCATCGGATCTGAATGTATTTCGTCGGCCATGCGACCTTGTTCTCCCTTATTAAGGGTGCGTCCTGTCAGAGACGGGCGGCGGCTTCAAGCGCAAGCAGATAGGAAAGCGCCCCGAAGCCCGCGATGGTTCCGTGTGCGACACGACCGACATGGCTCAGGTGCCTGAAGGATTCGCGCGCGTGCGGGTTGGACATATGTACTTCGATCACCGGCGTCTTGATCGATTTGACCGCGTCGTGAATTGCGATCGAGGTGTGGGTATAGGCGGCTGCGTTGAGGATTACCGCCCTGGCCCCGATGGCTTGCGCCTCGTGAAGCCAGTCGACGAGATGGCCCTCGTGATTCGATTGCCGCATGTCGATCGCCAGCCCTAAGTCGCGCGCGCGATCTTCGAGCTGCCCGGCGATGTCGTCGAGCGTATCGGTGCCGTAGATTTCGGGCTCGCGCAGGCCGAGCAGGTTCATGTTCGGGCCGTTGAGGACGAAGATGGTGTCGGCCAAGGAGGGAGCCTTTCGGTTGCGGGGTCGCGCGTGTCGTCCCTATATGACCGCGCACCGGCGATCAAATCGGGCGTCGCGCCCGCTCGCCCGAACCGATATTGGGAATCATGAATGCATAGCGACGGCACCGTCTCGATCACCGTCAATGGCGAGCACCGCCGCGTGTCTGCAGGGCTGAGCCTCGCCCAGCTCGCCGCCGATCTCGGTCTCGTCCCCGAAAAGGTCGCGGTCGAGCGCAATCTCGAGGTCGTGCCGCGCTCCACGCTCGCGCAGGTCTGTGTCGAGGATGGCGACGAGCTCGAGATCGTCCATTTCGTCGGCGGCGGCGATCATGCCCGCCCGGTCGACGGCGACAGCTGGACGGTCGCCGGCCGGACCTTCCGCTCGCGCCTCATCGTCGGCACCGGCAAGTACAAGGATTATGCCCAGAACGCGGCCGCCGTCGAGGCGGCCGGTGCCGAAATCGTCACGGTGGCGGTGCGCCGCGTCAATGTGTCCGATCGCAATGCGCCGATGCTGACTGACTTCATCGACCCGAAGAAGATCACCTATCTCCCCAACACCGCCGGCTGTTTCACTGCCGAGGACGCGATCCGCACGCTCCGCCTCGCCCGCGAGGCCGGCGGCTGGGATCTGGTCAAGCTCGAAGTGCTCGGCGAGGCCAAGACCCTTTATCCCGACATGGTCGAGACGCTGCGCGCCACCGAGATCCTCGCCAAGGAGGGCTTCCTGCCGATGGTCTATTGCGTCGATGATCCGATCGCGGCGAAGCGGCTCGAGGATGTCGGCGCGGTCGCGGTGATGCCGCTCGGCGCGCCGATCGGATCGGGGCTCGGCATCCAGAACCGGGTGACGATCCGCCTGATCGTCGAAGGCGCGAGCGTCCCCGTGATCGTCGATGCCGGCGTGGGGACCGCCTCCGACGCAGCGATGGCGATGGAGCTGGGCTGCGACGGCGTGCTGATGAACACCGCGATCGCCGAGGCGAAGGACCCCATCCTGATGGCGGCGGCGATGAAGGCCGGGGTCGAGGCGGGCCGCATGGCCTATCTCGCCGGGCGGATGGGCAAGCGCCGCTATGCCGATCCGTCGAGCCCGCTGGCCGGGCTGATCTGATGACGGCCGGGAGGCGCCTTGCTGCGGCATCGCTCGCCATTGCGCTGGCAGGCTGCGGCAAGCCCGACGTGACCTACGACAATGTCGCGACGCAGAAACAAACCGACACGGCGATCCCCGCGGCCGCGTCGGTACCGGTGCAGCTCAAGGCAGCTGACGGCGTCACTGTCTTCGGCCGCTATTATCGCGCTGAGCACCCCAGGGCGCTGATCCTGCTGTTCCACCAGGCCGGGTCGAGCAAGGACGAATATGCGACCATCGCGCCGCGGCTGGTCGAGGCGGGCTACAGCGCGCTGGCGATCGATCAGCGCTCCGGCGGGAGGCTGTTCGGCCCCAACGAGACTGCCGCAAACGCACCGCACAAGCCGGGTGAAAGCGAAGATGCGGGCTATCCGGCCGCCGAAGCCGATCTCGAGGCGGCGCTCGCATGGGGCGCCGAGCAGAAGCTGCCGGTCATCCTGTGGGGCAGCAGCTATTCAGCGGCATTGGTCTTCGATGTAGCGGCGCAGAATCCGGGCAAAATAAGGGCATTGCTGGCCTTTTCGCCCGGCGAATATATGCCCGACAAGCATTTCGTCGGCCACGCCGCCTCCGCGCTGAGAATCCCCGTCTTCGTCGATTCAGCCGCTGATCCCAAGGAGATCAAGGCAGCCGGTGCAATCGCTGATGCCGTGCCCGGCGGCCGCGCAACGCATTATGTGCCGGTGGCTGGCGTCCACGGTTCCTCCACCTTGATCGCGGCGAAGAACCCGAAGGGCGCCGATGCCAATTGGGAGGCGGTTTTTGCCTTCCTGAAAAGGGTCGCGCCTTGATCGTCACGCCCTTTGCGTGTCGGGATCGCTTTATTTCAGATACTTGGCAGGTCGGATACCGACCATAGCCGGAACCGCCGCCGCGCTCGACCGTTTTATATCCGGAAGCGGCAGGCACCGGCCATCGGTGCGGCAATCGGATCAAGGAACAATGACATGGGCGAACTCACCGACAAGATCAAAGGCAATGTCAACGAAGCCATCGGCAAGGCCAAGCAGCAGAGCGACAACCCCGCCACGCGCGACGAAGGCGCCGGTCAGGAACTGAAGGGCAAGGCCCAGCAGTTCGCCGGCAAGGTGAAGGGCGCGCTTGGCGACGATATCTGAGCGCCGTACCTTAGGTGATGAAAGGGCTGTTCCGGGGCGACCGGCGCGGCCCTTTCGCTATTGTCGCAGGGCGGAGATCGTCGTGCCCGGCGTAATGGCCTCGATGTCCGTCTTCAGGTGGAGCAGCCGCACCCCCGTCTCCGCCATGGCGCGGGCAAGGGCAGGGGCGAACGCCTCGGTCGTCTCAACCGTCTCCGCCCAGCAGCCATAGGCGCGCCCAAGCGCGGCGAAATCGGGATTGCGCAATTCGGTGCCCGAAATCCGCCCCGGATATTCGCGCTCCTGGTGCATCCGGATCGTGCCATACCCGCCATTGTCGACCACCACCACGAGCATGTTCGCGCCATGCCCGACCGCGGTGGCGAGTTCCTGCCCGTTCATCAGAAAGCAGCCATCGCCCGCCAGCGCCACCACGGTGCGATCGGGATGGCGCAGCGCGGCGGCAGTCGCCGCCGGCACCCCGTAACCCATCGCACCGGCGGTCGGCGCAAGCTGGCACCCGGGCCCGGCGTAACGCCAGTAACGATGCCACCAGCCCGAATAATTGCCGGCGCCGTTGCAGAGGATCGTATCGGCGGGCAGCGCCTCGCGCATCGCCGCGACGCATGGACCGAGATCAAGCTTCAGGTCGCGCGGGGCAGGGGTGGTCCATGCCTCATAATCGGCACGCGCGGCCGCGGCCGCATCGAGCGGCGGCATGTCGATCGAAAGCAGCGCGCCGGCGAATTCCCGCATTCCCGCACAGATCGCGAGATCGGCGCGATAGGCGCTGTTCACTTCGTTCGGGTCGGGATGGACATGCACCAGGATCTGGCCGGGATGCTCGGTCGTCACCAGCGTATAGCCGTCAGTGGTCGCCTCGCCGAGGCGCGGCCCGACCACCAGCAGCAGGTCGGCATCCTTCACGCGCTCGACGAGCTTGGGATTGGGGCCATAGCCCAGATTGCCCGCATAAGCGGGCGACGCATTGGGGATCGCATCCTGCCGCCGGAACGCAGCGACCACCGGCAGGCCGCTCCGTTCGGCGAAAAGCTGGAAATCGCGCGCCGCATCGGCATCCCAGCCGGCGCCGCCGATGATCGCCACCGGTCGTACCGCTTCCCCAAGCACCCCCGCGAGCGCTCCCATCACGATCGGGTCGCACGCCTGGACCGCGCGCCCGACCTTGGGCCGATCGACCGCCATCACCTCGTCGAGCAACATATCCTCGGGCAGCGCCAGCACCACCGGCCCCGGCCGCCCGGACATCGCGACGTTCCACGCCCGCGCGACATATTCCGGAATACGCGCCGCATCGTCGATCTTCGCCGCCCATTTCGCGATCGGGCCGAACATCGCCGGGAAATCGATCTCCTGGAAAGCCTCGCGATCCTTCGTCCCGCGATCGACATCGCCGATGAACAGCAGCATCGGCTGCGAATCCTGCATTGCGACATGAACGCCGATCGAGGCGTTGGTCGCACCCGGCCCGCGCGTCACGAAGGCGACGCCCGGCCGCCCGGTAAGCGCGCCGTCGGCGCACGCCATGAAGCCGACACCGCCCTCCTGCCGGCACACCACCAGATCGATCTCGGGCGTATCGTGGAGCGCGTCGAGCACGGCGAGGAAGCTCTCGCCGGGGACGGTGAAGATTCGGTCGCAGCCTTGCGCGACCAGCTGATCGACCAGGATTCGGCCGCCGGTACGGAGTTTCGTCATCGGCAATTCCTAGACCGTGGCGACGCGATTTGCTAACCCGTCAGCGTCGAAAAGAAGCAGGCCGGTATCGGTAAGCCCGGCCACCCGCTCCCTGATCCATTCTCAGGGGGCGATCTCCGTATCCGCTTCGGTGGAACCCGCGACAGGAAGGGACGCGATCGCCGCGTCTCAGGCCTGTCGGGTTGTGCCTGCAGGCCCGTTATGGAGAACGACAATGCCGATGATCATATCCGGAACCGGAGTCATCACCCAGATCAACGTCTTCACCTGCACGCCTGCCAACCAGGCAGCGCTGATTGCGCTGCTCGCCGAAGGCGCGCGATCGGTCAGCGATGTCGAGGGCTGGATGTCAGCCAGCATCCATCGCGGCCTCGCGGGCGACGCGGTGGTGAATTATGCGCAATGCCGGGATCAGGCGGCGCAGGACAGGGTGATGGCAAGGCTGCGCGCAAGCGACTTCTTCGCGAGGAACGCCGCGCTGGGTACGGCGCATCCCGGACTCTACGAGGTTGCCGCCACCATAGAGCGGTAAGGGCAGCTGTCGGAATGGCTTACAGTCGGGGTCGGGCGCTCAGAAGCATTAACCATCGTCCACCCCGGTTTTCCGTCATCTGTTCCAATTGGCACGCAGGATGCTTAGTATCAGGCAGCCGAGCGTTTTACGCTTCAGCAGGGCGGGTCGATGTTCCCCCCGGATCTCGCGTCGATCCGCCCTACCCGGCTTCTCCATCCCATCGCCGGACGTTTCGCTGAGCCGAGCCGCACGCGCTTACCCGGCCGAGACGACGCCCTGTTCCTCGAACAGCTGCGCAAGCTCGCCGCTCTCGTACATTTCCATCATGATGTCGGAGCCGCCGATGAACTCACCCTTCACATAAAGCTGGGGGATGGTCGGCCAGTCCGAAAACGCCTTGATGCCCTGGCGCACGCCCTGGTCCTGAAGCACGTCGACGCTGTCGAACTCGGCGCCGAGATGATTGAGGATCGCCACCGCCCGGCTCGAAAAGCCGCATTGCGGGAAGAGCGGGCTTCCCTTCATGAACAGCAGGACGTCGCTCTTCGCGACCATTTCTGCGATACGGGCCTGTGCGTCGTCAGTCACGATTGTCACTCCTCACTCGGGTACTGCGGTGGTGAGCTGAAGCGCGTGGAGCACGCCGCCCATCCGACCGCCCAAAGCGGCATAGACCGCCTGGTGCTGCTTGATTCGGGGCATGCCCCGGAAACTCTCGGCGACGACGCGCGCCGCATAATGGTCGCCGTCCCCGGCAAGGTCAGTGATCTCGACCCGCGCATCGGGAATGCCCCCGGTGATCAACGCCTCGATCTCTTCTGCCGCCATCGCCATGTTATTCGCGCCCCATCATTCGGACTGCATCAGCTGGCGGCGCGCCTCGATCGTCTGCTCCTCGATCGCGCGACGGATTGCGCCCTCATCGACCTCGGCGCCGGCCGCGGTCAGGTCGCTGACCAGCTTGCGGATGACATCCTCGTCGCCGGCTTCCTCGAACTCGGCCTGGACGACCGCCGAGGCATAGGCGTCAGCCTCCTCCTTGGTCAGCTTCATCAGCCCGGCGGCCCAATGGCCGAGCAAGCGGTTGCGCCGCGCGGTGATGCGGAACGCCATCTCCTCGTCGCGCACATATTTCGTCTCGAACGCCCGCTCGCGATCGTCGAAGGTGGTCATTGGCTAGTCCCTTTGGCGGCTGCGATTATCTTGAGCCGAGATAGGGTGGGCGAGACAGATAGGCAACGGGGCTTAGAGCCCCTTCCCTTCAGGGGAGGGGTTGGGGTGGGGTAGTGCTTCAAACAACGGCGTGGTGGCGGAAGAGTCCCCCGCCCCCACCCCTCCGCTGAAGGGAAGGGGCTTTTCGGGCTATTCCCCCACCGTCACCACAAGCTTCCCGATGGCGCCCCGCGCGGCCATCCGGGCGATCGCCTTGCCGCCATCCTCGAATGCATAGGTTTCGGTGACCCGCGGCGATATCTGGCCGTCCTTCCACAGCCTGAACAGCCGCTCGATATGCGCCTGGTTCGCCTTGGGCTCGCGCGCTGCGAAGGCGCCCCAGAACACGCCGCACACGTCGCAGCTCTTCAGCAGGGTCAGGTTGAGCGGCAGGCGCGGGATGCCGGCGGGGAAGCCGACCACCAGGTAACGCCCCTCCCAGCCGATCGAGCGCAGCGCCGGCTCGGCATAATCGCCGCCGACCGGATCATAGATCACGTCGGCGCCGCCAGGCCCGAGCGCTGCCTTGAACTGGTCGGCCAGCGCCTTTGACTGGTCCTTGTCGAACGGCGCGCGGGGATAGACGAGAGTCACATCAGCCCCGGCTTCAGCCGCCGCCGCCGCCTTCTCCTCGGAGGATACGGCCGCGACAACCCGCGCCCCGAACGCCTTGCCGAGCTCGACCGCCGCCAGCCCGACGCCGCCCGCTGCACCGAGCACCAGCAGGGTATTCCCCTCGACCAGATGACCCCGGTCGAGCAGCGCATGGATTGTCGTCGCATAGGTCAGCAGCAGCGCCGCGCCCTCGGCGAAGCTGCGTCCTTCGGGCAGCCTGAACAGGCTCGTCGCCGGCAGCGCGATCTTCTCGACCAGCCCGCCCGATCCGGTCGTCGCGATCACCCGGTCGCCCGGCGCCCAGCCCGTCACATCCTCGCCGACGCTTTCGATTACGCCCGAAATCTCGCTCCCGGGCGCGAAGGGGCGGGGCGGCTTGAACTGATATTTGTCCTCGATGATCAGGACGTCGGGATAGTTGATCGAGCAGGCCTTGACCGCGACCACGACCTGTCCCTTGCCGGCGACCGGATCGGGCAGCTCGTCGATTTCCAGCGTTTCAGGTCCGCCCGGCGCTTTCGACAAGAGTGCCCGCATCTGCCCTATCTCCGCTCATCCACGGCCGGTTCATGGCGACACCAGCCTCATATTTCGAAATCGCGGTATCCCTTGCCAGCGTCAGGCCGATCTCGTCCAGCCCCTCCATCAGGCATTGCCGGCGGAAAGCGTCCATTTCGAAGACGAAACGATCCTGAAAGGGGGTCGTGACCGTCATCGTCTCAAGATCGATGGTCACCGAATCGGTTTTCGCGACATCGAGCAGCCGGTCGATCGCCTCTTGCGGCAGCACCACCGAGACGATGCCGTTCTTGAAGGCGTTGCCCGAAAAAATGTCGGAAAAGCTCGGCGCGATCACTGCCTTGATGCCCATGTCGGCAAGCGCCCAGGCGGCATGTTCGCGGCTCGATCCGCAGCCGAAATTGTCGCCGGCGATCAGTATCGGGCTGCCGGCATAGCGCGGGTCGTCGAAGATATTGTCGGGTTGCGCGCGCACCGTCTCGAACGCGCCCTTGCCGAGCCCCTCGCGGGTGATCGTCTTCAGCCAATGCGCCGGGATGATGACGTCGGTGTCGATATTCTTCGCGCCCCACGGATAGGCGCGGCCTGAAACCTGGCTGACCGGATCCATTATGGTGCCGCGATTGTCTCGGGCGCGGTGCTCGCGCTGGCTGCATAGGCGGCGATGCCGGAGAGTACCGTGCCGAGGATCAACAAGATCAGTGCGCGCTTCATGACGACTTCCCCCCCATCAGGTCGCGGACATCGCTCAGCTTGCCCGTGACAGCCGCCGCAGCGGCCATTGCCGGGGATACCAGATGCGTCCGCGCGCCCGGCCCCTGCCGTCCTACGAAGTTTCGATTCGAAGTGGAAGCGCAGCGTTCGCCGGGCGGCACTTTATCCGGATTCATCGCGAGACACATCGAGCAGCCCGGCTCGCGCCACTCGAAACCCGCCGCCAGGAAGATGCGGTCGAGTCCCTCGGCCTCGGCCTGGCGCTTGACCAGCCCCGATCCCGGCACCACCAGCGCGCGCACGCCATCAGCGACGTGCCGGCCGTCGGCGACCGAGGCCGCGGCGCGCAGATCCTCGATCCGGCTGTTCGTGCAGCTGCCGATAAACACATGTTCGACCGCGACGTCCTGCATCGCGGTGCCGGGCGTCAGCCCCATATAGGCAAGCGATTTGCGCGCCGCGTCGCGCTTGGCCGGATCGGCGAAGCTGTCCGGATCAGGCACGCGGCCGGTGATCGAGACCACATCCTCGGGGCTGGTGCCCCAGGTCAGCGACGGCGCGATATCGGTCGCATCGAGCCGGACCGACCGGTCATAGGCAGCGGCCGGATCGCTCGGCAGGGTCTTCCACCACGCGACCGCCTTGTCCCAATCCTCGCCGGCGGGCGCCATCGGCCGGCCCTTGAGATAAGCGAAGGTCGTCTCGTCGGGCGCGACCAGCCCGGCGCGCGCGCCGCCCTCGATCGACATGTTGGCGACGGTCAGCCGCCCTTCGATCGACATCGCGCGCATCACTTCGCCGGTATATTCGAGGACATAGCCGGTGCCGCCCGCCGCGCCGATCCTGCCGATGATCGCGAGGATCACATCCTTGGGGCTGACGCCGAAGCCGAGCGATCCGTCGACCCGGACCTCCATCGTCTTCGACTGGCTCAGCAGCAGGGTCTGGGTGGCGAGGACATGCTCGACCTCGCTCGTGCCGATCCCGAAGGCGAGCGCGCCGAGCGCACCATGCGCCGAGGTATGGCTGTCGCCGCAGACCAAAGTGGTGCCGGGCAGGGTGAAGCCCTGCTCGGGCCCGACGACATGGACGATGCCCTGCTCGGCCGCGACCGCGTCGATATAGTCGATCCCGAACTCGGCGCAGTTGCGCTGCAGCGCATCGAGCTGCGCGGCGCTTTCCGGGTCGGCGATCGGCAGCCTTTTGCCCGCTGCATCGACGCGCGCCGTGGTCGGAAGATTGTGATCGGGCACCGCGAGCGTCAGGTCGGGCCGCCGCACGCGGCGCCCGGCGGCGCGCAGGCCGGCGAATGCCTGCGGGCTCGTCACCTCATGGATCAGATGGCGGTCGATATAGATCAGGCAGGTGCCGTCATCGCGCCGTTCGACGACGTGCGACGCCCAGATCTTTTCGTAAAGGGTAAGCGGACGGGAGGCCATGCCGAGCGCTCTAGCCCTTTCTTGCGCTCGATCAAGGCGCTGTGGCATTTAGTTGCGCGCGTCGGACGGCGAGCGGTGGCCGGCACGGGACGGATTGCCCACCAGCTATCGATCGGGATTCTCGAGAAAAATTCGTTCAAAACGAAGTTGGTCTAAATATTATTTCAAGTATGAATTCTCTATACTCCATGCAGTAGCGAATACTATGGATCTAATTTGACTTGTAATAGGGCCGGTGATGTTGTAACAGCTTCGTTATGATATGCTATAAAGTCAACATGAACCTGACATGACAGGTTGATGTCGCATTTTTCATCTGGAATTCTATCACAAACGTTTGAAATTTTACTTTGTGTTTAGCCTGTTCCGGCTACGCATCGAAAAATGAAACGGCCCCAGACAGCCTGGATTCAAGCGATCGCTCGGTGCCGCGTGCACCGGGCGCGGGGCACGCTGATCGCCGACCAGCGGGGCGCAGCCATCCTCGAATTCGCGTTCATCGCTGCGCCGCTGATGGCGCTGCTCATGGCGATTGTCGTGACCAGTACGGTCTATTTCGCCCAGCAGGGCCTCGAGACCGCCACTGAAGCGACCGCGCGCGTGCTGATGACGGGCACGGCGCAGAGCAACGGCTATTCGGCCAGCCAGCTCAAACAGGCAGCGTGCAACGCGCTGCCGCCCTATATGAAATGCGCCAGCCTGATGGTCGATGTGCAGAGCGCCAGTTCGTTCAGCGCGATCAGCACTGCCGCCCCGACCATCACCTTCGACAGCCACGGCAACGTCACCAACAGTTTTTCGTACACGCCGGGCAATTCCGGGGACATCGTCATCATTCGGCTGATGTATATCTGGAACCTGCCGACCGGCCCGCTCGGCTTCAACCTCGCCACGCTCGGCAACGGTCAAAGGCTGCTGGTCGCGACCTCGGTCGCGAGGACGGAGCTCTACTCGTGACCGCCCGGCGCACCGCCCGCAGGCTGATCGCTGACTGCGCCGGCGTCTCGATGGTCGAATTCGCGCTGACCGCGCCGTTCCTCATCCTGCTCTATCTCGGCACCTATCAGGTGTCGGACGCGGTCAGCTGCAACCGCAAGGTGACGATCACCGCGCGCGCCGTCGCTGATCTCACCTCGCAATATTCGAGCGTCAACAACGTGTCGGAAGCGTCGATCATCGCCGCGTCGGCGCAGATCATGGCGCCGTACGATACCTCGAAGGCGACGATCATCGTCTCGGAACTCTATACCGACACCAACGGCCTCACCCGGATCGTCTGGAGCCGGGCGAGCGGTGCCGTCACCCCGCATGCCCAGGGGGCGACCTTCATCGCCAACCCGATGGTCGTCACCAACGGCACCTATTCGATCGTGGCCGAGATCACCTATGCCTATGTGCCGGCGATCTCCTTCGGGGTGGTCGGGCCGCTGACGCTCGGCGACACGATCTATATGCGCCCGCGCATCTCCTCGTCGGTGGACATGACATGAGCCTGGCCGCTGCTTCCCGCCGCTGCGCGCGCCGCATGCTCGCGCTGTCCGCCAGGCTGGGCCGCGACAAGCGCGGCAATGTGCTGATGATCGTCGGCCTCTCGATCATCCCCCTGACATTCTCGGCCGGCATGGCGATCGATTACAGCCGCGCCATGCGCCTTCAGACCAAGCTCAACGCAGCCGCTGACGCAGCAGCCCTGTCCGCCGTCACGCGGCCGATGATGAACCAGTCGAGCGCGATTGCCTGCTCGACCGCGAAGAACATGTTCGTCGGCCAGTCGACCAGCCTTGCCGGGCTCACCATCAACGCGAACGACCCGGCCCAGCTCGCGATCACCGTAACCGACAGCGCCACGCCCGGCAGCGCGGGCACCACCACGACCTGCTCGAGCTCCAGCACGGCGACCGCCGCAAGCTATAGCCGCTCGGCGACGGTGAGCTATCATGCGACGTCGCAAAATGCCTTTGGCGGCATTCTCGGGCTTGCGACCCTGCCGATCCACGGCACCTCCACTGCCTATTCGGCGGTGGCGCCGAACATCGATTTCTACGTGATGATCGACACATCGCAATCAATGCTGCTGCCCGCGACCTCGGCCGGCCTGGCGACGATGACGGCGGCGACCAATGGCTGCGCCTTCGCCTGCCATCAGAGCAGCACCTCGGCGAGCGATCCCGGCCACACCCCCCTGGTCAATGGCCGCTATTGGGACAATTATCAGGTTGCCCGCAATGCCGGCATCGTGCTGCGTACCGATCTTGTCGCCGGCGCGGTCCAGGATCTTACCACGCTCGCCTCGACCACCTCGCAGAGCAACCATGCCGTCTACCGGATGGGCCTTTCCGATTTCGACTATATGTATCGCCAGCTCTGGCCGACCGCCGCGATCGGCGGCTTCAATGTCGACAGCAACCTCTCCACGGTCAGCTCGCATGTCGGCGATGCGCAGGTCGCCATCTATTGCACCAACAACCAGCGGATCTGCGGCACCGGCGACAATGACACTGACTCGAATTATACAGCTGCCTTGACGGGCGCCGCCGCGACCATGCCCTTGGCGTCGGGCTATGGCACCAACAATGCGGGCGACACACCTGAGGCAATGCTGTTCATCATCACTGACGGCATGCGCGACGAGCTTTATTCAGGCAGCCGCTATCTCGGCCCGATCCCGGCCAGCCTGTGCACCACGATCAAGAACCGCGGCATCCGCATCGCCATTCTCGACACGCAATATCTTCCGGCCTCGGCGTCCGACAGCTGGTCGATCACCAATGTGAAGACGCCCTATCTCTCGCCGACCGACAGGATCACGCCGGCGCTCACTGCGTGCGCTTCGCCCGGCCTGTTCTATCAGGTAACCACTGACGGCGACATTTCAGCAGCGCTCGCCACGCTGTTCCAGAAAGCTGTCGCCAGCGCCCGCCTGACTCAGTAGAACCATGCCCACCGGGAGAACATTGAACAGGGGGAATCCATGCACATTGTTCGTATGCTCATCGTGGGCCTGATCGTCGGCATCCTGGCGCGCTTCTTCTATCCGGGCGCAGTCCATATGCACCTCCTGGCGAGCATTGCCCTCGGCGTCCTCGGCTCGCTGCTCGCAGGCTTCGTCGCTCAGCTCGCCAGCGGCACCGCAGGCAAGCAGCCCTTCCACCCCGCAGGCTTCATCGCCTCGATCCTCGGCGCGATGGTGGTGATCTTCGTGGCACGGCATTTCCTGCACCTCGTCTGAGGGGCGGGTTCCCCGGGAGACTGCTTCGTTCGCTGAGCCGGTTCCGGCCGGGCCGTCGGGAACTGCGCGACCTTCATTGGGAGATGAGCTGTCGCCAGCCGACAGCTCATCCCGTTTTCAGTTCTTCCGGCCCGTCACGGCGCCGACTGCGGTAAAGCTGCCGCCGTTGAGTGACCAGTCATAGCCCATTTCCAGCGCTTGCGGGCCGAAAAAGGCTCCCGAAAACACGCCGTTGGCGCCTGTTCCCGCCAACGTTCCCGTAAAGCCGGGGCCGCCTGACCCAATCGAGCCAGTACCGGTGAAAGTGCCGAAGTTGGTCACTGTCGCGCCGGTCGAGGGCTGGGTTCCAGCGAGCGTCAGGGTGGTGGAGATCGCTCCGGTGCCGAAATTGGCGGAGAAAGTGGCGGTGCTGTTGCCGGTGAGGAGATAGGAGGGGGTCGCGCCCCCTGGCATGTTCGCCGCGCCGCCGACCGTAGTGGAATATGTCGCGGTTCCGGTTTTGGGCATATCGCTCGCGATGGTCGGCGCGCCGCCTACCGCCAGTCGAACAAGCGCGGTGTTGGTCGCCGTATCGAAATGTTGCCAGGAGCCGGTCAGGGTGTAGCTCAGCGGCACACCGGACACGGTGGGCACACTCAACGAAAACTGGTCGTGTATCGTGCCGGCGGTCTTGGCCCAAACCTGTGTTGTACTGCCCGCCGGCGGCGCCTGGATATTGGAAGGGTCGAACGTCACGGTGCTGCCATCGGGGGCAGTCAGCTTGTAGCTGTCGCTGGCCGCGGTGTAGGCGACGGTGACTCCGTTACCGAAGGCAAAGGTCGAGGTGTTCGAAAAGCCGCTTGGCGCGCTGTTATACTGGATGCCGCCTGTCTGGAACGTGCGGTCACCCGTCATGTCGGCGATCTTGGTATAGGAGGCCGGAGGCGTCGGTGTGCTGACCAGTGCACCGCCGCTGCCGCCGCTGCATGCCGAAAGCAATGCAAATATCGGCAATGCTGTACCCGGGAGGAATGCTTTCCGCAGAGCTTTCATACCCTAATCCCTTTCGATCAAATTGCTGAAGCGATGCCGAATCCAGCCGCGCCTCTCGTGTAATCATTAAGACCCATGGTGGCGCGATTGCGCTCCAGTCGCAGGCGGGCGAATGGTGGGAATCCCCTGATTGCAGGGCGCGCCAAGTGGCGCTTGCGGTGAGCGAGAATTGCCGATCCACCCGTGCTTCGGATAAGGCGCAAGACGCGCGTCGACGCTGATCAGCCAGCATCAACCCCAGCCGAAATCGCGCTTCGGCACGAAGCTGCGGGTCCCGATTGCTCGACAACGCCCGGTATGCGGCTTCTGCGGTTTCGAAATCACCCGCATCACGCGCCGCATCGGCACAAGCGAAGAATTGGGATGTGGTAAGCGAACTGGTCCGATCCGCTCCGTGCGGCGGAGCAGTTTGCTGGGGGGATGAAGGCCCGCCAACTGGCAGCGATATGCTGGCCGGCAAGGGTGCAGTCACTCAATCCGGTCATCCCCGGAAATCCTTCTGCCACGGTTCGTGCCGGATAATAGACCGGCCGGAAACATCGGTCTACGCGCGATCGGAAAACGAGGGTAATATGTCGCGGCTGATTGGAGTCCCCGAATGACCGAGCTGAAGGACCGGCATGGGATGACCCGGCGCGGCTTTGCCGGCACCGTCGCCTTGGCTGCCGCCGCACCGCTTGTCGCCACGCGTGCCCTTGCCGCGGCCGGCCCGACCCCAAAGGTGCGCAACGTCGTGCTCGTCCACGGCCTGTTCGCTGACGGCTCCTGCTGGTCGGAGGTCATCGCCCGATTGCAGCGCCACGGCATTAACGCCACCTCGGTCCAGAACCCCCTGACGACCCTGCCTGACTCAGTCTCGGCCGCCATGCGCGTGCTTGATCGGCAGGACGGGCCAACCGTGCTTGTCGGCCACTCCTTCGCCGGCATGATCGTCACCGAGGCCGGCATTCACCCCAATGTCTCCGCGCTGGTGTATGTGGCGGCCCGGGCGCCCGATGCGAACGAGGACTATGCCGCACTGGCGGCGCGCTTTCCGACCCCACCCGCGACCGCCGGGATCGTCTTCGACGGCGACGAGGGGCGGCTGAGCGAAGAGGCATTCCTGCGCGATTTCGCCGGCGACCTGCCTTCTGCCCAGGCGAAGATCCTCTACGCCGTGCAGACGCCCTTCCGGAAGGCCCTGCTCACCGGCCGGGTCAGCCACGCGGCCTGGCGTTCGAAGCCGAGCTATTATGCGGTCTCGACTGAAGACCGCACGATCAATCCCGATCTCGAACGGTTCATGGCCAAGCGCATGGGCGCGAGGACAATCGAGGTGAAGGCGAGCCATCTGTCCCTCATCTCGCATCCGGACGAGATTGCGGGGCTGATCCTGGAGGCGGCGGGGTAATCCCGGCGCCGCGGCCGAAAGCTGGCCGGTTCGACCGGATTGTGAAGACCGGCCGTCCCTGCGCGGAAGCCTCGCAAAGAGCACAGAACGCCCCACATCGAAACCCGGGCACCGACCGGGCAGGGACGTGCGCTCAGACCGGGTGGCGCGCGTCTATGAACCGGGCGGCCTCGTCGACGCCGTCGACGTCGCGGTGATGTTGTTCGGCCTGCAACTCCTGCAGCCGGAGCGCGAGACGTTCGATCGCACGGGTGAGCATCGCGTCGGCCCGCTCTCCCTCTGTTCCACTGAGCGAGGTGCGGACCTGTCGGTAGCGCTCGATGGCGTGCTCGAAATGGCTCTCGACGATCGCGCCGATCTCGTCGGCGAGATCCGGATCAAATCTGGTGCGGGAGAGGTTCTGGACTTCCCGGCCGTAGCGGTGGAGCGCGACAACCAGCGGCTCGCAATCAGTGATGGCGGCAAGCTCCGACAACTCAGCGACCCGCTTCTGGAACCGGGAAGACGCAGCCGCGATCGGCTGGCCGGACGGTTGCGCGTCAGGCGCGCGCGCGGGACGCGGCTGATCGGGTGCCGGCCGATCCGCGACTTTCTTCCTCGACCGACGCCACTGCCAGCCGGCGAAGATGATCACGCCGATATAGGCGAGCCATTTGAGCAACGTCAGGCCGCCACCGCCGCGTTGCTCCGTCGGTTCGGAAAGTTCCGACGCGCCGGAAGGAGCCCGTGCGGCGTTCGTGACGGCCGGCGCGCGGCCACCCTCGTCCCGCACGATTTTGCCGGCATCATTCCATTCGACGATGCGGAGCCTGGGCCCTCCCGAAGACCGCTCGTCGACGGCAGGGATCATTTTCATCCTGGCCCGGCTGGAGGGGTCATCCTCGGTGATCAGCGGGACAGATGCCCTGATATCGGAAAAATCAGGCGCACGCGGAGCAGCGGTGCCGGGACCGTCCATGTCGAGACGATCGGCATTGTAGGTGCCGTAGAAGATGCGCGGATAGACGCCGATCGCGCGCCTTGTGTCTCCGGCCATCGTCTGGATTTCTGCGGAGTCGTCATATGCGTAGTGGATGCGGGCACAGGTCTCCGATCCATTGAATGTTCCGACCGAGCTCGCGAAGCGAACCGGGATATCGGATGGGACACCCCTGACCGCCTGCGGATAATAGCCTGACGCGACGACTGCTTTCACCCGGTCCCTGACCGCCGACAGATCCCAGAGAATGGGTTCGTAGGCGGCGACGACGAGCACGACCGGGCCGCTTCCATGGCCCGTCACGGTGAGCGTGTGCACGGCGTTGTTGTTGCTGCCGGCGAGCAGGAACGGCAGGGTTTGGCCGGTACTGCTTGAATAGACGCTGAGGGCGACGACCTTCGCACCCCGGGTAATGCCGGCCGGGAGACAGGACAGCGCGCGCGCCGTTGCCGGCGGCGAGGATGGCATCTCGGCGGAGGGCGCGGCGACCTGAGCGATGGCGAGGAGTGACTGAAGCAGCATTGAGGCCCGATCATGCCGCCGGCGCGTTAAGACGAGGTGACCAGTCCGCGAACCGCGAACAAGGGCTTGGACGGGCTTCGGACATCACGTCTCCTCGCCGTCCTCATCAACCCGGATCACCGCCTCCTGCGAACCCATGTCGACGATGATGTCCTCGGCATAGGGATCATAGCTCTCGTCCACCTCCTCGCCCCGCGCCCATTGGCGTTTGCGCTCACGCGCTTCCCACGCCTTGTCCTCGCGCTCGGTCACATTGTAGATCGCGATCTGGGCGCGCTTCTGCTCGGCCTCGGCCGCCCGCACCATCTCGGCCCAGCGGCGCTGCGCGACCTGGCTGCCGGCCAGCGCCGCCATGCCGATCGCGCGGAAGATCGCCTGGTTCATCGGCATCTCGATCTCGCTGTCGCCCTGCCGCACCGTCACCATGCTATAGGCTTCTTCCAGGATCACCTGTCGCATCGGCTCGTCGGCGCCGCGCAACCGCTGGCCCGGCGCACCGCTTCGGCGCGGCCTGCCGGCCGGGTTGCCCGATTGCCCCTTGCGGAAGCGATATTCGATGGGCGGCTTGCCCGGCCCCACGATCCACCCGGTGGTGGCTGCCGTATCGGGCGCGTTTCCGACGCTCGATTCAATCTTTCCCTTGCTCATGGCAGTGCTCCGTCGATGAACGATCGCAGCCTGAAAGCTGATTTCGAGAAAGAGTTGAATCGGCATAACGGGTGCCGTTGCTCCGGCTCTCCCTGCTATCGCCGACACGCCTCCCTGTTCCGCAGGCGCCCTCCCTGTTATCGTCTATCAGGGAGAATGGTCTCTATATCACTGATATATATTGATAATTTTTCCAACAAATCGGCCGAATCCGGGCCAAAAAAGAATCTCTCCCTGTTCCGTCCCTGTTACCGCCCGATAACAGGGAGCCGGCCGCGGTTCGGCCAAACAAAAAAAGCGGCGGACGACCGGTTTCGATCGTCCACCGCTTTTTGAACGCGAGTCGTGTTGTCAGAAGTTGAACCGCACCCCGGCATTCAGGCTGAAGCTGTGCAGCCCCGTCCCGTCGTTGATGTTGCCGACCAGGAAGCCCGTGACTCGACCGTCCCTGGCCCTGGCGGAGACGCCGGCCGAGTAGCGGACGGCATCGTCCCAGGTCGTCGTTGCCAGCGTGAAGTTCGTCACCGGTGTGCCGAAGCTGTAGACCGCGCTGTCACCGCGTGACCAGTTCTTGAGGTACGAGACGCTGGCAAAGGGTTCGATCACCACGTCCGGGTCGCTTCCGGCGCGATAGGAGACGCGCAGGCCGCCTTCGCCCGTCTCGGTCTTGTCCTTGCCCGGTATATAAGCGGTGATCGCGTCGATCGGCAGGCTGTCGATGCTGCTGTCGGCATAGTTGAAGCCGACGAACGGCGTCGCGGCGAAGCCGGTCTTGCCGCCGAACCGGTAGGAGGCATGGACCGATCCCGCCGTCGCGGTGCCGTCGAGCTTCTGCGGTGCGCCGGTGCCGAACAGCACGGGTAGGACGACCTTGTAATGCCGCCATTCGCCGCGCACCGTGCCATCGAGCTGGAAGGCGCCGTTGCCGACCGCGACATAGCCACCCAGGAAGGGCGTCTCGACCTTGAGCTGCTCAGTGCTCGATAGGTCGGCCTGGCCCTTGTACCAGCCGCCCAGCACGCCGACATGGACGTTCCATCCGCCGCCGCCCAGGTTCAGCAGGCCGAGATCGGCCCCCATGGTCAGCGCCATATTGTCGGTGCGCACCTCGTTGGAGCCCGTCACGACGATACCGCCGCCGGTGAGGGTCGAGTCGATCGTCTGGCGGGTATGGCCGCCGGCGCCGCGCATCCACAGGCTGAACGTCTTCTGCCCCGCCGACGGATTGGCCCGCTCGCTCAGATAGGGGCTGATCGGATCGTCGAGCGTCGCAGAGGCTGCCTCGGCGACATAGGAGAGGCTGCCCAGCGACGCCGATTGCGGATTGATCTGCTGGATCAGGCCGAATTGACGGTTGTTTGCCGGGTTCTGGCCGAAATGCTCGAGCACCAGCCCGGTGGTCGGGAACGCCGTGTTCGAGGTGAAGGCAGTCGCGGCTGCACCCGGCGTCACCGTCACCACCGGCAGGAAGCCGCCGGAGACGAAGGCGCGTGGACCGACCAGGTTCATCGCTACATTGGTGTTGCCGGCGGCCGTGCCGCCGATGTTCAGGCGGTCGGCCGTGGCCGTGGAGGTGCTGTAGTCAGCGAGGAACTGGCCCCCGCCGATATAGTTGCCGCCCACCGTCACGACATTGCTCGTGATGTTGTTCTGCGCGTTGATGATTCCGGTGTTGGTCATCGCGCCATTGGTGGCGAAGAAGCCGGCGCCGACGAAAGTGATCCGGCCCGAGTTGACGGTGTTGCCCGCAAAGAGGACCGAACCGCCCGCGCCGATACTGGCCGAGCCGGCATTGACGAAGTTGCCCGAGACGCTCGAGCTGCCGGATCCGAAATTCATCGCGGCGCTGCCGGCATTGGTCACCGTCGAAGTGGCGACGTTCGAGCCGCTCACATTGAGCGCGCCGTTCAGGCTCCCGAGGTTGTTCAGCGTGAAGCTGGTGTTGTTGAGCGTCGCGAGCACTGCGTTGGTGCCGCCGGTGATCGTCCCTGAATTGAGGATCGTGGCAGCCCCGGTGCCGGTCGAGGTCATCCTGATCGCGGTTCCGGTCCCGGTGATCTGCCCTGCATTGCTGACGCCGAGCGCCGCGTTGATGCCGGCAAGGTCGATGCCGACGACGCTGCTGATGCTGCCGGTATTGGCCTGGTTGACCGTGAGCCCGCCAACCGCACCCGAGCCGGTCGAGGTCAGCCTCACGCCGATATTGTCCGCCTGGATCAGGCCGGCATTGATGACGCTGATCGCACCCGAGACAGTCGTCTGGTCGATGCCGATCAGCGGATCGATCACACCGGTCGCGCTGATGTTGGTGACGATATTGCCCGAGGTCGAGCGGCTGTAGATGCCCGCCGCGGCGGCATGGATCGTGCCGTTCACAGTGATGGTTGTCGTGCCCGAGGATTGGCCGCTGTTGGTCCAGATCCCGGCCGAGCCCGCCGCATTCGCCGTGACGACACCACCGGCTGTCAGGGTGACGTCGATCGTGCCGCTATTGGCCGCGGCGGCTGCATTCTGCGCGACGATCGCCGACGCACCGGTTGAGGAGACGCTGCCCGTGGTCACCGCGATGTTGCCACCGTTCGACTGGGCGAAGATGCCGTTGCCGGTGGTCGCGTGGACCGGGCCGATCGCGGTCACCATGGTCGTGCCCGAGCCGGCATTCTGGGCGAGGATGCCCGACGTGCCACTGGTCGACCCGTTGGCGGTCACGTTGACCGCCCCCGCGCCGCCTGCCGCACTCTGCGTGGCGACGATGCCCGCACTGCCGGTGGACGTGACGCTGCCCGATGTCACGGTGACATTGCCGCCGTGCGACAGCGCGTAGATGCCCGTGCCGCTGGTCGCCGTGACCGGGCCGACCGTGGTCACGCTGGTGGTACCCAGGCCCTGGTTCTCGGCATCGATGCCGAACCGTGCGTCGACTGACCCATTGGTGGTCACATTGACGTTGCCCGTCGCCGCGGCCGGAAGGATCGCGGCCACCATCCCGGCATTGCCCGCCCGGATGTTGCCATTGGCGACCTCGGTGACGTCGCCGGTCAGCGAGGCGGACACGGCATAGACAGCGTCCATGCCTGCCGTCAGCGCGGTCACCGCGCCGGTGGTGACGCTGATGCCGCCGCCCGCCGCCGTGTCGGCAACGACGATGCCATTGCCGCCAGTCGAGCTGCTCGCGCCCGAGATGTCGACCGTGACCGTGCCAGAGCCGTTGTTGAAAATGTCCGCCGCGTCCCCGCTACCGCCGGCGAACCCGCCGGTGCCGGTCACCGAGATGTTGCCCGCGCCGCCGGTGCCGCCGACCAGGTTCAGGCCGCGCGTCGCGCCCGTCACCGTCTGGTCGACCGCCACGGTTACCGCATCGTTGCCGGTCGCCAGGATGCCCTCAGCCGCCGTGCCGGTCACCGTTCCGTGCGTGGTGATGCCGATCGTCCCGGTACCGACATTGTTGGCGATGATACCGGTCGTGCCCCAGACATTGCCCGCGGTCACATCGACATTGCCTGCTCCGGCTGCGCTGGTCTGCTGCGCGATGATCGCGGTGTTGCCGGTCGAGGTGACATCACCTGCGTTCACCGTGACGGCGCCGCCGGTGGTGAGCGCGAAGATGCCGTTGCCGCTGGTCGCGGTGACCGGACCGACCGTGGTGACGCTGGTCGAGCCCGACCCGAAGTTCTCGGCGTCAATGCCGAACCGCGCATCGATCGACCCGTTGGCGGTCACGTCGATATTGCCGGTCGCGGCCGCCGGGAAGATCGCCGCGACCATGCCGGCATTGCCGGCCTGGATGTTGCCGTTGGCGACCTCGGTCACATTGCCGGTCAGCGACTGGCTCAGCACGTCGATCGCGTTCTGCCCCGCGGTCAGCGCGGTCACCGCGCCGGTGGTGACGCTGATGCCGGTGCCGAGCGCCGTATCGCGCACCACGATGCCCTCGCCGCCAGCCGAACTGCTCGCGCCCGAGATGTTGACCGTGGTCGTGCCCGAACCGTTGTTGAGGATATTGGCCGCATCGCCGGTGCCGCCGACGAACCCGCCGGTGCCGGTGACGCTGATGTCGCCGGCGCCGCCGGTTCCGCCGACCAGGCTCAGGCCGCGCGTCGCGCCGGTCACCGTGTCGGCGACCGCAACGCTCACCGCGCCGTTGCCCGTCGCCAGGATACCCTCGGCTGCAGTGCCCGTCACCGTACCGTTGGCGGTGATGCCGATCGTCCCGGTGCCGACATTGTTGGCGATGATGCCGGTCGTGCCCGAGACATTGCCCGCGGTCACATCGACATTGCCTGCCCCGGCTGCGTTGGTCTGCTGCGCGATGATCGCGGTGTTGCCGGTCGAGGTGACATCACCTGCGTTCACCGTGACGGCGCCGCCGGTGGTGAGCGCGAAGATGCCGTTGCCGGTTGTCACATTGACCGGACCGACCGTGGTCACGCTGGTCGAGCCGGTGCCGAAGTTCTCGGCATCCACGCCGAACCGCGCGTCGATCGAGCCGTTGGCGGTCACGTCGATATTGCCGGTCGCGGCCGCCGGGAAGATCGCTGCCACCATGCCGGCATTGCCCGCCTGGACATTGCCGTTGGCGACTTCGGTCACATTGCCGGTCAGCGACTGGCTCAGCACGTCGATCGCGTTCATGCCCGCGGTCAGCGCGGTCACCGCGCCGGTGGTGACGCTGATGCCGGTGCCGAGCGCCGTATCGCGCACCACGAAGCCATTGCCGCCGGTCGAGCTGCTCGCGCCCGAGATGTCGACAATGACCGTGCCCGAGCCGTTGTTGAGGATGTTCGCCGCATCGCCCGACCCGCCGACGAACCCGCCGGTGCCGGTGACGCTGATGTTGCCGGTGCCGCCGGTTCCGCCGACCAGGCTCAGGCCGCGCGTCGCGCCGGTCACCGTGTCGGCGACCGCAACGCTAACCGCGCCGTTGCCCGTCGCCAGGATACCCTCGGCTGCAGTGCCCGTCACCGTACCGTTGGCGGTGATACCGATCGCGCCGGTACCGGCATTGTTGACGACAATGCCGGTCGTGCCCGAGACATTGCCCGCGGTCACGTTGACATCACCCGCACCGGCAGCAGAAGTTTGCTGCGCGATGATCGCGGTGTTGCCAGTCGAGGTGACATCACCTGCGTTCACCGTGACGGCGCCGCCGGTGGTGAGCGCGAAGATGCCGTTGCCGGTCGTCACATTGACCGGGCCGACCGTGGTGACGCTGGTCGAGCCCGACCCGAAGTTCTCCGCGTCGACGCCGAACCGTGCGTCGATCGAGCCGTTGGCGGTCACATCGATATTGCCGGTACCCGCGGCATTGAGAATAGCCGCCACCATGCCGGCATTGCCCGCCTGGATATTGCCATTGGCGACCTCGGTCACATTGCCGGTCAGCGACTGGCTCTGGACGTCGATCGCATCCTTGCCTGCGGTCAGCGCGGTCACCGCGCCGGTGGTGACGCTGATGCCGGTGCCGAGCGCCGTATCGCGCACCACGATGCCCTCGCCGCCCGTCGAACTGCTCGCGCCCGAGATGTTGACCGTGGTCGTGCCCGAACCGTTGTTGAGGATGTTGGCCGCATCGCCGGTGCCGCCGACGAACCCGCCGGTGCCGGTGACGCTGATGTCGCCGGTGCCGCCGGTCCCGCCGACCAGGCTCAGGCCGCGCGTCGCGCCCGTCACCGTCTGGTCTACCACAACGGTCACGGCGTCGTTGCCGGTCGCCTTGATGCCCTCGGCGGCGGTGCCGGTCACCGTGCCATGCGCGGTGACGTTCACTGCCCCGCTACCGAAGTTGTGCGCATCGATGCCCGTCGTGCCCGAGACATTGCCTGCTGTCACGTCGACATTGCCCGCGCCAGCGACCTTGGTCTGCTGGGCGATGATCGCGGTGTTGCCGGTCGAGGTGACATCACCCGCGTTCACCGTGACGGCGCCGCCGGTCGATAGCGCGAAGATGCCGTTGCCGCTGGTCGCGGTGACCGGACCGACCGTGGTCACGCTGGTCGAGCCCGACCCGAAGTTCTCCGCGTCGACGCCGAACCGCGCATCGATCGACCCGTTGGCGGTCACGTCGATATTGCCGGTACCCGCGGCATTGAGAATTGCCGCCACCATGCCGGCATTGCCCGCCTGGATATTGCCGTTGGCGACCTCGGTCACATTGCCGGTCAGCGACTGGCTCTGGACGTCGATCGCATCCTTGCCTGCGGTCAGCGCGGTCACCGCGCCGGTGGTCACGCTGATGCCGGTGCCGAGCGCCGTATCGCGCACCACGATGCCCTCGCCGCCGGTCGAGCTGCTCGCGCCCGAGATGTTGACCGTGGTCGTGCCCGAACCGTTGTTGAGGATGTTGGCCGCATCGCCGGTGCCGCCGACGA
>NZ_BAAAEH010000020.1:0-50393 GCF_039522915.1 Sphingomonas oligophenolica | reverse complement strand
CATCACCCGCACCGGCAGCAGAAGTTTGCTGCGCGATGATCGCGGTGTTGCCAGTCGAGGTGACATCGCCTGCGTTCACCGTGACGGCGCCGCCGGTCGATAGCGCGAAGATGCCGTTGCCGCTGGTCGCGGTGACCGGGCCGACCGTGGTCACGCTGGTCGAGCCCGACCCGAAGTTCTCCGCGTCGACGCCGAACCGTGCGTCGATCGAGCCGTTGGCGGTCACATCGATATTGCCGGTACCCGCGGCATTGAGAATTGCCGCCACCATGCCGGCATTGCCCGCCTGGATATTGCCGTTGGCGACCTCGGTCACATTGCCGGTCAGCGACTGGCTCTGGACGTCGATCGCATCCTTGCCCGCGGTCAGCGCGGTCACCGCGCCGGTGGTCACGCTGATGCCGGTGCCGAGCGCCGTATCGCGCACCACGATGCCCTCGCCGCCAGCCGAACTGCTCGCGCCCGATATGTTGACCGTGGTCGTGCCCGAACCGTTGTTGAGGATGTTGGCCGCATCGCCGGTGCCGCCGACGAACCCGCCGGTGCCGGTGACGCTGATGTTGCCGGCGCCGCCGGTTCCGCCGACCAGGCTCAGGCCGCGCGTCGCGCCCGTCACCGTCTGGTCGACCACAACGGTCACGGCGTCGTTGCCGGTCGCCTTGATGCCCTCGGCGGCGGTGCCGGTCACCGTGCCATGCGCGGTGACGTTCACTGCCCCGCTACCGAAGTTGTGCGCGTCGATGCCGGTCGTGCCCGAGACATTGCCTGTTGTCACGTCGACATTGCCCGCGCCAGCGACCTTGGTCTGCTGGGCGATGATCGCGGTGTTGCCGGTCGAGGTGACATCGCCTGCGTTCACCGTGACGGCGCCGCCGGTCGATAGCGCAAAGATGCCGTTGCCGCTGGTCGCGGTGACCGGGCCGACCGTGGTCACGCTGGTCGAGCCCGACCCGAAGTTCTCCGCGTCGACGCCGAACCGTGCGTCGATCGAGCCGTTGGCGGTCACATCGATATTGCCGGTGGCAGCCGCCGGGAAGATCGCCGCCACCATGCCGGCGTTACCGGCCTGGACATTACCGTTGGCGACCTCGGTCACATTGCCGGTCAGCGACTGGCTCTGCGCGTCGATCCCGTTCTTGCCCGCGGTCAGCGCGGTCACCGCGCCGGTCGTGACGCTGATACCGTTGCCAATAGCAGTATTGCGAACGATAAAACCGTTGCCGCCGGCGGAACTGCTCGCGCCCGAGATGTTGACGTGGATGCCGCCAGTGCCGTTGTTGAGGATGTTCGCTGCGTCGCCGCTGCCGCCGACGAACCCGCCCGTGCCGGTCACGAATATTTCGCCACCGCCGCCGGTCCCCCCGACCAGCGACAGGCCATTGGTCGCGCCGGTCACCGTGTTGCCTACCGACACGAACACGCCGGCGTTGCCGGTCGCCTTGATGCCTTCGGCGGCCGTGCCAGTGACGGTTCCGTTGGCGATGATGCCGACGTCGCCCGTGCCGAAGTTGTGCGCGTCGATGCCGGTCGTGCCGGAGACATTGCCCGCGATCACGCTGACCGTGCCACTGCCGGCAACCTTGGTCTGCTGGGCGATGATCGCGGTGTTGCCGGTCGAGGTGACATCGCCTGCGTTCACCGTGACGGCGCCGCCGGTCGATAGCGCAAAGATGCCGTTGCCGCTGGTCGCGGTGACCGGACCCACCGTGGTCACGCTGGTCGAGCCGGTGCCGAAGTTCTCGGCATCCACGCCGAACCGCGCATCGATCGACCCGTTGGCGGTCACATCGATATTGCCGGTGGCAGCCGCCGGGAAGATCGCCGCCACCATGCCGGCGTTACCGGCCTGGACATTGCCGTTGGCGACTTCGGTCACATTGCCGGTCAGCGACTGGCTCTGCGCGTCGATCGCGTTCTGGCCCGCGGTCAGCGCGGTCACCGTACCCGTGGTGACGCTGATGCCGGTGCTGGTCGCCACGTCGCGTACAGTGATGCCCGAGCCGGTCGCGGCCGAGACGTTGCCGCTGACGTTGATGTTGACTGAACCGACGCCGCCGGTCTGCACCGCATCGAACGCGTTGCCGCTACCGTTGTTGATGATGCTCCCACCCGTGTAGGTGATCGGGCCGCCGGCCGCCATGACCGACAGGGCGGCGGTGCCGCCGGCGGTCGGCGTGTTACCGGCATCGACGCTGATCGTGCCGCCATTGGTAACGGAGACGCCGCCGGTGCCGGCGTTGGAAATCGCAAGACCATTGCCGCTGACCGTGGTTCCCGGATCAACGGTGACGATGACCGGTGTCGGCAACAAGCCCTGATAATTGCGATCATTGGGAGCGTTGGCGGGGAATGTCGTGTTGGTGGTCACGGTATTGTCGCACTGCACAGTGACGCCGCCGACAATGCAATTCGCCCAGGCTTGTCCCGGCGCCAGCAGGGTCACCCCAGCGGCGGCGGCCGCGATACCGATGGAGGATCGCAGCGCAAGGCGACTCGCCTGCGAGCGCAGGTTCCTCCGGAGCGACGATTTCGTGGAAGCCTGTCCGAGGACCGAAGCCGAGACGCCAGCGGAATTCCGAATGCACACCATAAACTGCCCCTTTAATTGCGGCGAAGTTGGTGCGACCCGGAGCTAAGCGATGCTCTTTATTTTTCTGGCCCTATCTGAGCAACTTCGGCATTTGTCAACCGATTCCAGCTCCCAGCGGATCAATGCGAGTCCATGCTGACGGCGCAAAAAAATGCCCTGCCGCTTGTCTCGATCAGGGCGCGTACGGTACCCGGTTTCGTGGGGCTGCAGCCCTTGAAAAGGCGTTGGGCGGTCTCAGTTGAGCAGGCCATCCGACAGTCGCGGCGGCTACATTCCTGGCTCGTCGGCGAGGATAATTTCAGCACAAGAATCGTGGCTGTCGTCATCCTCGCTTTCTTCGAGTCGATGAACCGTCGCCGCCCCGCAGCTCTCGCGGCGCAGCCGAGTCGGCCTCCTCAAGGTCGCTTAAACGGGGGCGCGGTATCCGCCCCCAGTGCGAGCCGATCACTCGGGCGGCATCCTCGCTGCCTCACCGGTCAGATAGGCCTGGATCGCGACGATCTCCGAGTCGGTCAGGACGTGGAGGTCGCCGCGCGCCACATTCTTCATCAGCCCGAGATCACGGCCGCTCATGCCGACTCCGGTGCGGAGCAGGGTGCGAAAGGCGACCGGATCATAGGCCGCCGCGATCGGCGCTAGCGCCGGCGCGACCTGCTTGCCGTCCTCGGTCGGCTGCGGCTCGTACAGCTTGTGGCAGGCGGCGCAGGAGACGTTGACGAAGTAGCGGCCGACATCCGCCGGACGGGTCGCAGGCGAGACGGTCACGGGGTCGGCGCTCGGCGGAAGCTTGCCGGCGAGGATCAGCGCACGCCCCACCGGCCCGTAGCTGGTCGTTGCGACCACATCGTCCTGCCGTGGTTTCAGGCTCCTGATCCAGGCGATGATCCGCGCCCTGTCTTCATCGGCGAGGAAGCGATGTGCCCTGGTCGGCATGACGAACAGCGTGTTGCCGGCCTTGTTGACGCCGTGCTGGATCGTGCGGTCTAGCTCGGCGTCCGAGTCGCGCGCGGCCACCCGGGCGAGCGCGGGCGGCGCGAGCCGGCCGAGCATCGGATCGTCGACGAGCACATGGCCGCCACCATCGGCGCCGTGGCATCCCCGGCAGCCGGTGATCCGGGCGAGCCGCCCGCCTTCCTCGATCGCGGCTGCGTCATGCGGCACCTTGATCGTCGCGAGCGGCACGTCATGGCCCTGGCGCAATGCCCATTCCGACGCACCGTACAGCACCGCCGGCACGAACAGCACGATGCCGGCCAGCCCGATCGCGACCCGTCCCAATATTCGCATGAACAACTCCCGTATCCTGAAAATGGATCGGGCCCCGTACAGGAACGACAGCGAAACGAGATTGCCGCGCGACTAATTTGCGACGGAGGCGCTACGCTCCTTCGGCGAGATATAATCGGCAACATGCGCGACCGGTAGTTCGGCGCCATCGCGCATCGCGGCGAGAAGCGCGGTGAAATCGGTCTTGCAGCGAAATCCGAGCACCCGCTCCGCAAGGCCGGCGTCATAGACCCGGTCTATCGATTGCGGCAGGTGCCAGCCCCGTCTGGCGTAGAGCGCCGCGGCATCCGGGAAATAGCGTGCGATCACCCCGGGCGCGTCTATCTTGAGCGCCGCTACGTCGCCGGGCACGAACGGTGTCGGCGCCGAGATAATGAAGGTGCCGAAGCCGATCTCCGGCGCCCGCTCGAGCGCGACGAGATGCGCCTCCGCCGCGTCCTCCACCGTCAGCCGGCGGTGGAGCAGCTCGTTCGCCTTCATATTCTCGCCCGACAGGATGAGATGGGTATCGTCATCCTCGGGAAAGAAGCGCGATGTGCGCAGGATCATGATCGGAAGGCCGTGCTCGGCATGGATCAGCCGGCAGACCTGTTCCGCGGCGAGCTTGGTCACGCCATAGATGTTGCGCGGCTCGAGCGATGCCAGCGTCTCGTCGATCCACACCGCAGCATCGCCGCGCCCTTCGCGGATCGCGGTCGAGATCATCAGTGAGGTGGTCGAGGTGAAGACGAACCGGCTCGCCCCCGCCGCGACCGCTGCCTCGAGCAGGTTGAGCGTGCCGCTCAGATTGACGTCGACAAAGGCCTGGTTCGGGTAGCGGACGATATCGGGCTTGTGCAGCGCGCCGCCATGGATCACTGCCTCGATCCCGCGCTCGGCGAAGACGAGATCGATCAGCGCCCGGTCGGCGACCGTGCCGATCATGTCGGTGTGAGCGCCCGGCGCGACGTCGAGCCCGGTCACCCGGTGCCCCGCCGCGCGCAGCCGCGGCGCGAGGAAGCGGCCGAGCCAGCCGCTCGATCCGGTCAGCAGGATGCGCATCGTTCGATTCCCGGCATGGTGAGGGCGGACAGAACGCCCGTCCGTCTAGCGAGCCGCGGGATTAGGGGAAAGTCTCATCCAGCGCCGCCCAGCATTTCGGGCTGACCACGCCGCCAGCCGTCAGGCCATGGGCCTGCTGGATGGCCCGGACCCTTGCCTCGGTATCCGGCCCGCGCGATCCCGGCAAAGTCAGTCACGTCACGGACGATATTGGCCTCGATCACTTTCAGCCGGGCCGCTTTCAGCAACTCGGGCAGCCATGTCAGAGCATAGGCCATCTTCCCCTCCATCGCCTCGCGGCCTTTTGCCGCCACGAGCAAGGACTAAAGCGAGGAAAATGGCGAGGCCGTTTTTGGAATTATATTCGAATCGGCGCAATCCTGCGTGTCCCGGGCTTCAGCGCCGGCGCTCGGGCAGCGTCGCGATCCAGGCCTCGAGCGCGGCCGTATCGCGCAGGTCGCCGGGGAAAGGATGAACCGGATCGAGCGGCACATTCGAGCCGCGCTTGCGGCCGCGATAGACCTTCATCGGGACTGATAGGCGCGCCGCGCCGCTCGGCAGCACATCCTCCCTCACGTCCATGTAGAGCGTGTCGGCGCTTGTCTCCTGACCGATCTGGATCGCGCCGAGTGCGCGCCACAGATCGGCCGCATCGAGGCAGGCCGAGCCGCAACCGGCATCAGTGATGAAATAGACCGGGCCGCGCGGCGGCACCGGCGGGTCGCCTGGAACGACGGGTTCCTCGTCTTCGGCGTCGCGCCACAAGGCCTCGCCTTTGGCATGGGCTGCGGTCATGCCGGTGATGGTGCGGTCGAACCAGGTCAGTGCCTCGGGCGGGAGGATCGCCTTGCGCTGCTCGCGCGTCGTGGCGAGCGAGGTGATATTGGCCTCGGATGCACGCCACTCGACCGAATCCGAATCGATGCCGAGCTTCGCGAAGCGCTGCTCGCCCCACAGCACCGCGGCGATCTGGCGCGACCAGTCTGACGATCCACCATTGTTACCGCGCAGATCGAGCACGATGGCAGGCGCAGCGACCAGTGCGGCGCGATCCGCTTTCATCGCCGCGATCAGCCCCGGCAGCTTGCGGCCGCCCTCCGAGGCCGGATCGCCGTTGAAGTCGGCAAGCCCGAACCAGCGCGTGCCGTCGGCGAGCGTCCGGGCCTCGATCGGCGGGCGCGTCGCCTGACTCGCGGCTGCTAGTCGGGGCCAGAGCGCTTCGGATGCAATCGGCCGCCAGTTCAGCGACACAGTCCGCTGCTTGCCCGAGACTTCGAACACGCAGGTCGTCGGGCGCGTGATGAAGGGGTTGCCGCGATCGACGAACACCTCGCCGCCGCGCCAGACATGGCGCGATCTGAGGAACCAGCGCCCCTCGAAGGCGCCGACATTGTCCGCCGCCAGCCGGTCCGCGTGTCTGCCGTCGCACGAAACGAGACGCGCGCCGAGCGGAAGCGGCGCATCATCGGCGCGCGATACCACGCGCTGCGTGTCGGCCATGTCGAATCCGGTCAGGAAGCCGGGCCACTTCGTGTCGAACTTCGGCGCATCGCCGGTGGTGCCGAATCCCATATGGCCGTCCTCGAAGCCGGCGACATAGGCCTTCATCGCATACCAGTAGCCGGCGAAATCATGCACTGCGCCCGCACGTTTCAGCGCCAGCGCGAGGCCTGCGTCGTTGCGCTTCGCGAAATCCGGGTCGAGCCGGTTGTGCGGGCCGGGATGATTGGCCGCGGCATCGTCGTGAAGCGCCTGCGCATCCTGTTTGAGCGCCGCGGACCAGTCGCGGTCGATCGGGGCGGCGGTGAGGGCGAGCGTGAGGGCGAACAAAGAGATCATGCTCTCCTCCTATCGCATTGCGTGTTAGTAAGGCGATACAGTGCCCGGAATAGCAGGTTTTTTGTTAAGCCACCCACATCCGTCGTGCCGCACCGGCCTAGGGCGCGTTCGGCTTCAGCGCTGCATTCAGGAAAGCGACGCTGTCGGCAAGCACCGGCCCCTTGCGGCGAAACGGTTTGGACAGCGCCTTCACGACATCCTCATGGGACAGCGCGGGATAGACGGTCAGCGTCACCGGCGCGCCGAGCTCCTTGAGTTTCGCCGCAAGATTGATCGCGTTCTTCGGCCGCACCTCGGTGTCGCCGGTCGAGGTGACCAGCAGCATCGGCGGCGCATCGGCACGCGCGAAAGTGATCGGCTGGGTCGCGGCAGGATCGGCGCCTTGCATCGCATCGATCGCGCGGGCCGAGGTATAGGGGTAGAAATCATAGGGGCCGCTCAACCCCACCGCTGCCTTGATGATCTTCGGGTCGACACCTTCGGCCTTCAGCCAGTGCGTATCGAGCGTGAGCATCGCGGCGATATGGGCGCCCGCTGAATGGCCGGCGACCGCGATCCGATGTGGGTCACCGCCGAATTCCGCCACATGGTCACGAGTCCATTTCACTGCCTCGGCGCCGTCCTGCACAAAGGCGGGGAATCGGATGCTCGGCACCTTGCGATAATCGGGCACGACGACAACGAAACCGTGCCGGGCAAAAGCGCGCGCCACAAAGGCATAGGATCGCCGGTCGCCCTTCGCCCAGCCGCCGCCATACCAGAAGATCAGCACAGGTCGCTTGATCGTCGCAGCACCGGCCGGCCGCCACAGGTCGAGCGTCTCGCCGTGCGTGCCGAAAGGGATGGCGCTGCCCGGCCGGCTCGCGCCCACACCCCCGCCGATGGCGCCGTCGAGCAGGCTCAGCAATCCGGGCGGGGAGATGAAAACCAGCATCAATCCGAGGACAAGGATGACAGCGAGCGCAGCCGCGGCGATCGCACGCCGCATCAAGCCTCGTACCGTGCCGTCGTCTTCGCCGCGATCTCATCGGCGGTCACGCCTGGCGCCATCTCGATCAGTCGGAAGGGCGACTGGTGATCGGGCCGCTGGAATACGGCGAGATCGGTGATGATCATGTCGACGACGTTCTTGCCGGTCAGCGGCAGGGTACAGGCAGGGATGAATTTGGCGTCGCCGTTCTTGCTCGTGTGCTCCATCACGACGATGATTTTCTTGACCCCGGCGACCAGGTCCATTGCCCCGCCCATGCCCTTGATCATCTTGCCGGGGATCATCCAGTTCGCGATGTCGCCATTCTCCGCGACCTCCATCGCGCCGAGCACGGTCAGGTCGATATGCCCGCCGCGGATCATCGCGAAGCTCTGGTCCGAACCGAAATAAGCGCTTTGCGGCAGTTCGCTGATCGTCTGCTTGCCGGCGTTGATCAGGTCGGGATCCTCTTCGCCGGCGAAGGGGAAGGGGCCGATGCCGAGCATGCCGTTCTCGGATTGGAGCGTCACCTCCACCCCCGGCGGGATATGGTTCGCGACAAGTGTCGGAATCCCGATGCCGAGATTGACGTAGAAGCCGTCCTGCAGCTCGCGCGCGGCGCGCACCGCCATGTCGTCGCGGGTCCAGGCCATGTGTTATTTCTCCGTGGGCGCGGGCGGTGTCCAGCGCTTGTCTGCAGGAAAGATGTCGTCCAAGCCGCCCTTCAGGCCGCTGCCGTAAACCGGATTGGGTAGTACGAACCAGCCCATGCCCCATTTCGCCGCGATCGGTGCGGCGAGGGTGGCTTGGCGGCGCTCGGTTGGCGATTTGATGGTGTTGAACAGGTCGCTGAAATCGCCGAGCTGATCGCCACCCATCGCGACCACGCAATATTTCGCGGCGATCGTCTGGCGACGGCCATCCTTCTTCGATCCCATCGAATCGTCGCCTGCGAGGAACAGGGTCTCGCCATGCACAGCCGGGCCAAGTCCCGCGCCCTCGATTGCCGCCCGGGTGGCGTCGGCGTTGCCGGCGGAGCGGTTGGTGTTGAACACCACCGTCACGCCCAGCTTGCGGATCGCGTTCAGCGCGTCGGCCGCGCCGGGGGTCGCGACAACCTTGCCCGCGCTCGCCTTCTCCCAGGCCTGCCAGCGCGCCTCGTCATAGGGTTGCGGATTGGCTGCCTCATTATACTCGAAGCCGAGATTGAGCAGCACCGTCTCGTCGACGTCGAACACGGCGGCCTTTGGCCTGGTGCCGCAGGAGACCCATTTCGGCGCGGCCAGCGTCGCATCGGGCGCGAGCACGACGGAGTCGGCCATCGCGCTGCCGGTCTGCGAGCCGACATAGAGGGCGAGCATGTGCCAGGCCTGCGCCGAGATCGCCGCCGCTTCCCCCGAGCCGTAAAGATATTGCATGCCGGGTGGAACGGTGGGGGCAGGGGGCGGAACGGCTGCGACGGGCGACGGAGCGTGCGTCGTGGCGCAGGCGGAGAGAGTAGCTGCGAGCGCGAGCGCCAAAGCGATTCCCCTCCCGCTTGCGGGAGGGGTTAGGGGTGGGCTCCCGGTTTCCTCAGGCGGTCCGTCAGCGGAGAGCGCGAGCCCACCCCCGACCCCTCCCGCAAGCAGGAGGGGGGAAGAAGTAGTGTCCCTCACACTGCAGCCCGCTCACGTACGGTACGGAACTCGATCTTCTTGTCGTAGGGCGCCCCCAGGATCATCCGATTCACATAAATGCCGGGCAGATGGATGCAGTCCGGATCGAGGCTGCCCACCGGCACGATCTCCTCAACCTCGGCGACGCAGACCTTGCCCGCGGTCGCCATCGGCTGGTTGAAGTTGCGCGCGGTCTTGCGGAAGACGAGGTTGCCGCTGGTATCGGCCTTCCAGCCCTTGATGATCGCGAGGTCGGCGCGGATGCCGCGCTCCAGGATATAGTCCTGGCCGTCGAAATTCTTCACTTCCTTGCCCTCGGCAACCAGGGTGCCGACGCCGGTCTTGGTGTAGAAGCCCGGAATGCCGGCGCCGCCCGCGCGGCAGCGTTCGGCCAGCGTGCCCTGGGGGCAGAATTCGACCTCGAGTTCGCCGCTCAGATATTGCCGCTCGAACTCCTTGTTCTCGCCGACATAGGAACTGATCATCTTCTTGACCTGGCGGGTGCGCAGCAGCTTGCCGAGGCCTTCGCCGTCGATCCCGGCATTGTTGCTGGCGATGGTGAGGTCCCTGGTGCCCGCATCGCGGATCGCGTCGATCAGCCGTTCGGGGATGCCGCACAGCCCGAACCCGCCGGCGCAGATCGTCATGCCGTCGAACAGGACGCCGTCGAGCGCCGCTGCTGCATCGGGATAGAGCTTCTTCATGGTCGCGACCTCCGGAACATCCTCTTGGCGCGCTTAAGCCACCGGCGTGCCCGTCGGTCAATCACGCGGGTCTGCATGCAAGCGTGCGTCAAACGCACGCATGGCTGCTAAAGCTGCGTGCCGGCGAGCTTGCCGATCAACGCGGTCGCCCCCATCGCCAGCGCCCCCCAGAAGACGACCCGGAACGCCCCGCGCCACACGCCCGCGCCGCCGGCCTGCGCGCCGATCGCGCCCAGCACCGCCAGCAGGACGAGCGACGCGACGGTCACCGCCTCGACCAGCCGCGCACCGGTGAAGACAAGCGCCATCAGCACCGGCAGGATGGCGCCGACGGCGAAGCTTGCCGCGGAGCTGAGCGCCGCCTGCACCGGCCGCGCGACCATGACCTCGTTGATGCCGAGTTCGTCACGCATATGAGCGCCCAGCGCATCGTGCGCCATCAGCTGATCGGCGACCTGAAGCGCCAGCGCCGGATCGAGCCCGCGGGTGCGATAGATCGCGGCGAGTTCGCGCCGCTCGGACTCAGGGTCTTCCTCGAGCTCGCGCTGTTCGCGGCCACGATCGGCATTCTCGGTGTCCGACTGGGAACTGACCGAGACATATTCGCCCGCCGCCATCGACATCGCGCCCGCCACCAGCCCGGCAATGCCGGTCAGCAGAATCTGCGCCTGACTCGAATTCGCGGCCGCCACGCCGACGATCAGGCTTGCGGTCGAGACGATGCCGTCATTGGCGCCAAGCACCGACGCGCGCATCCAGCCGATGCGCTGGACGAGATGTCTTTCGTGGTGACGGATCATCGCATTCCCCCGATTCGAGGCCCTAGTGATTCAGCGCCAGGCCGGGCCGCGGCCATGGCATGCTCGCGAGCTGTCCGGTAGCGGAAAGCGTGATATATGCGGTCCGCAAATCGTCCCCACCCCAGCAGATATTGGTCGTGAACGGATCGGGCGTCGCCACGAACTCGACCAGTTCCCCCGCCGGCGACACCACGGTGATGCCGCTCTGCCCGATCGTCGCGACACAGATATTGCCGTCGGCGTCGACACCGAGCGAATCGAAATAGCTGTAGCCGCCTGGCGAATAGAGGAAGCGGCCGCCGCCGCCCGATAGCCCGGCGACCTTGGCGACTTCGCCAGGTCCTTCCAGATCGAACGCCCATAATTTGCAGGTATAGGTTTCGGCCACATAGAGCGTGTTGCCATCGGGCGAGAGGCCGATGCCATTGGGATTTTCCAGGGGAAAGATCACCTCGCGGCATTCCGAACCATCGGCCTTCGCGTAGAACACCCCGGTCACGTCGCGCTCCCGCTCGCGGGTCTTGCCATGGTCAGTGAACCAGAAACCGCCATGCGTATCGAAGACAATGTCGTTCGGGCCTCTCAGCGGCGCGTTGGCGGCTTCCGTGTAGAGAGTCTCGACCTTGCCCGTCGCGATGTCGATCCGCTCGATGCGGCCGGTCGTGTAATCGGATGCCGTGCCGTGCGGGATCAGCAGCCCGCCATGCTCGATCCAGCCGAAGCCGCCATTGTTGCAGCAATAGAGCTTGCCGTCGGGGCCGATCGCCAGCCCGTTCGGCCCACCGCCGGGCTCGGCGATGGTCTCCTTCGTGCCGTCGGATGTCACCCGTGTGACCCTGCCCGCGGCGATCTCGACCAGGATGACGCTGCCATCGGGCATCGCGACCGGCCCTTCGGGAAAGCGCAATCCGGTGGCGATGATGGTCAACTCGTTCATGGCGCTCTCCTTCGTTTGCGCCAGCTTGCCGACGCGCCCCGGCGCTGTCGAGCGCCACCGGCATTCATCGGCCGTTCAGGCTATTGACTACAGATGTAATCATGACGATTACGACCGTAGTCACGACGGGGAAGAGATGATGGCCGAACGAATCAGCGATGCCGAACATGCCGTCATGGAGGTGCTCTGGGATGAAGCGCCGCTGAGCGCCCAGGACGTGGCTGAGCGAATCCCGCCCGAGCGCGACTGGTCGGCCAATACGGTCAAGACCCTGCTCGGCCGGTTGCTCGCCAAGAACATCATCGGGCATGAGGAGGACGGCCGCCGTTATCTCTACCGTCCGCTGGTTGCGCGCGGCGATTATGTCGAAGGCGAATCGCGCCGGCTGATGGATCGGTTGTTCGGTGGCAAGCTCACGCCCCTGGTCGCGCACCTCGCCGAGCGCGACGCGCTGACCAACGAGGACATCGCCGAGATCGAGGCGTTGTTGAAAGGCCTCAAGTCATGAACGCGGCCGGCCTTATTCCGTGGGCGATCGAGGCGCTGATCGCCTCCACCGTCCTGATGGTGGCGGTGCTGTGCCTGCGCGGGCTGGTCCGCCGCAGCTTCGGCCCCGATATCGCTTATGCGCTCTGGGCGCTGCCCGCGCTCCGGCTGCTGTTGCCGCCGCTTCCCCAGTCCTGGCGCGAGATCGCAGTCGCGCCAGTGGTCCGCGCGAGCGAACAGATCACGGTTTACGTGATCGAGCCGCTCGGCGGGGATGCCGCCGCGCCTGCTGCCCAACATCCCTCGCTTGGCCCAATCCTGGTCTCGCTATGGGTGGTGGGGGCGGCGGCATTTATCGCCTGGCACACGCTCGCTCATGCCCGTTTCTGCCGGCGCATGCTCGCCCAGACGGCGCGCGAGGCTCGCATCGAAGGCGGCGTCCGGCTGATCGAAACCGAGGCCGCTTCCGGCCCGCTCGCCTTCGGCATCTGGCGGCGTTACGTCGCCTTCCCGCGCGATTTTTCCGAGCGCTACGATGCCGATGAGCGCAATCTCGCCCTTGCCCATGAGCTTGGCCACCATGCGCGGGGCGATCTGATCGCCAACTGGATCGCGCTGGTGGTGCTCGCGCTCCACTGGTTCAATCCAATTGCCTGGCGCGCCTTCCGCGCCTTCCGCGCCGACCAGGAAATCGCCAACGACGCCCGAGTGCTCGCCGGCCAGAATCCGATGATGCGCCACACCTATGCCTGCGCGATCGTCAAGGCCGCTCATGGCGGCGCTGTCTCGGCCGCCTGCCACCTCCACACCATAGAAGATTTGAAGGGGAGACTGAGAATGTTGACCACCAACAAGACATCGCGCCTGCGGCTGTTCAGCGGCAGCGCCGCGCTTGCCCTGCTGACCGTGGGCGGACTTGCCGTCACGGCTTCGGGTACCCAGGCCGCCGAGCGAGTCCGTTCCAGCGTTCAGCAGGCGACCGGGGTGGATATCGCTTCGCTCGATCATCTTGCCCTTCCTGTGGCTGTCGCGGCTGCCGCGCCGGTTGCCGCGTCAGTGCCGGTTGCCGTGCCAGCGCCGGTTGCTGCATCAGCGCCGGTCGCCGCGTCGGCACCCGTGGCGCAAGCCGAAATGCCCGCTCCGCCGCCACCCGCTCCGCCCGCCAGCGCCGTTCCACCGGCTCCACCCGCACCGCCGGAAGCGCTGCCGCCGCTTTCCGACCAGGATAGCGACACCACGACGGTGTCGCCCGACGGCAAGGTCACACACCGCAAGGTCGTCCGGATCGTTCGGCGCGACAAGGATGGGAAGGTCATAACCGAGGATTTCGCGGGTATCCCGCCGATCGCGGAAATCCCCGAAACCAGCTCGCGGAATTGCCCGGGCGACGGCGAGCGCCATCAGATGGTGCTCAATGAGAAGAAGGACGGCAAGCGGGTGATCATCATCTGCACCAACCGGATCGAACGGGTGGCGCGGGAAGGCACGGCGCTTGCCGCGAACGCCAAGGACATCGAACGCAACGCCTATCGCTCGGCGCTTGCCGGGCTGCACAGCGCGCAGGAGCGCATGCGCGCCGACACGAAGATGGGCGAGGACGCACGCAGGGAGGCAATCCAGGCGATCGACCAGTCGATCAAGGAACTCGAGGAGGATCTCGCCAAGGCGAACTGAGGTTTGCGGGTCAGCCCCCTCCCGGTTTCTGGAGGGGGCCGACTATCCTGCCCTTGCCATCGCCTGCCCGACGCGCCATCTGCCCGGGCATGAGCGAGCAAACACCCGGCGTGGCTGAGCAGCTCGAACCGCTTGTCGCTCGAATCCTCGCGCCAAACCCGTCACCCTTCACCAATACCGGTACGCAGACTCATCTTGTCGGCACCGCCGATCTGGCGGTGATCGATCCGGGCCCCGACGACTTGAGCCATGTCGAGGCGATGCTGCGCGCAATCGGCGGCCGGCCGGTGACGGCAATCGTCATCACGCATACTCATCGCGACCATAGCCCCGCCGCGCGCGCGCTCAAGGCAGCAACCGGCGCCCCGATCATCGGCTGCGCGCCGCTTGCACTCGAGGATCTCGGGCCACGCGCTGACGCGTCCTTCGATGCCGACTATACGCCGGACCGCGTGCTTGCCGATGGCGAGTCGATTTCGGGCGAAGACTGGACGCTCACCGCCGTCGCCACGCCTGGCCACACCTCGAACCATCTCTGCTTTGCGCTCCCCGAGGCGAAGGCGCTGTTCTCGGGCGACCATGTCATGGGGTGGTCGACGACGATCGTGTCGCCGCCCGACGGCGACATGGCCGCCTATATGGCGAGCCTCGACAAGCTCATGCAGCGCGACGACCGCATCTATTATCCCGCGCATGGAGAGCCGGTCGAGAATCCCCGCCGCCTCGTCCGGGGCATGATCGGCCATCGCAAGCAGCGCGAGGGGCAGATCATGCGGTTGCTGCGCGACGCCCCCCGCTCGATTCCCACGCTGGTCGCGGCAATGTATGTCGGAATCGACCCGCGGCTTTTTCCCGCCGCGGAACGATCGGTGCTTGCCCATCTGATCGATCTGCGCGACCGGGGAATGGTCGTCGATCGTGGCGACGACTGGAGGGCATTGTAATGCGCTTCGTCGGCAAGTTCGCCGCCGCGCTGCTGCTGATCGGCTTGTTCATCGCGGCCGGTTTCTGGGCGCTTGGCTATTATGTCAGCGGCAAGCTCAAAGGACCTGACCCGGTGACGATCGCGAGCGCCAGCCTGCAGGGGTTGAGGGAGCAGAACCGCCTTTCGGCCTTCGCCGCCCGCTTCGTCGCCGTCTCGACCTCGACTCAGTCGCAATTCGGGCTGAGCACGCGGAAGACGCTGATCATGCCCGGCATGGTCAATTACGAGGTCGACCTCGCCAAGCTCCAGCAAAAGGACGTGACCTGGGATGCAGGCACGCATACGCTCGGCGTCACCCTGCCGCCGATCGAGGTGTCGCAGCCCCAGATCGATCTCACCCAGATGCGCGAATATGGCGATGGCGGCATCCTCTCGACTTTCACTGATGCCGATGCGAAGCTCCAGGAGGCCAATCGCCGCGCGGGCCAGCAGGAACTCGTCCGCCAGGCACATGAGCCGGTGCCGATCAACCTCGCGCGCGACGCAACCCGCCGCGCGGTCGAGCGCAGCTTCGCCATGCCGCTGACGGCGGCGGGGATGGACGTGACGGTGAAGGTACGCTTCGCCGACGAGCCCAAGGACAATAGCGAGATCTGGGACACCACCCGCTCGCTCGATCAGGTCTTGAAGAACAGGAAGTAATCATGGACGCGCGAAACGGCATTGGCGGCACGCTCACGGGATTGGATCTGCGCGCCGAGATCGACCGGCTCCGCACGGAGCGCAATGCGGTCATCCTCGCACATTATTACCAGAAGCCGGAGATCCAGGATCTGGCCGATTTCGTCGGCGACAGCCTCGATCTCAGCCGCAAGGCGCAGGCGACCGACGCCGAGGTCATCGCCTTTTGCGGCGTGCGTTTCATGGCGGAAACGGCGAAGATCCTCAGCCCCGACAAGATCGTCGTGCTGCCCGACATGAATGCCGGCTGCAGCCTGGAGGATAGCTGCCCACCCGAGCAATTCGCTGCCTTCCGCGCCGCGCACCCCGATCACATCGCACTGACCTATATCAATTGCTCGACCGAGGTGAAGGCGCTGAGCGACGTGATCGTCACCAGCTCGTCTGCCGAGAAGATTCTGAGCCAGATCCCGCTCAGCCAGAAGATCATCTTCGGCCCCGACAAGAATCTCGGCGGCTATCTCGCCCGCAAGACCGGCCGCGAGATGCTGCTCTGGCCGGGCGTGTGCATCGTCCATGAGGCGTTCAGCGAGACCGAACTGCTGAAGCTCCAGCTCCAATATCCGGGGGCGCCGATCGCGGCGCACCCGGAATGCCCGCCCTATATCCTCGATCACGCCGATTATGTCGGCTCGACCAGCGGTATTCTCGCCTTTGCCGACACCATGCCAGGCGATACGCTGATCGTCGCGACCGAGCCGCACATCATCCACCAGATGCAGAAGGCCGCGCCGGGCAAGAATTTCATCGGCGCGCCCGGGGCGGACGGCAACTGCAACTGCAATATCTGCCCCTATATGGCGCTCAACACGATGGAAAAGCTCTATGTCGCGCTACGCGACCTCGAGCCGCGCATCGAGATCGAGGAAGAGCTGCGGCTCAAGGCCAAGAAGAGCCTCGACGCGATGATGGCGATGGCATCGGCGACGGTCGGGATGGGCGATCTCGGGCCGCTGAAGGTGACGGGGGACTGATCGGCCGCCTGACGGTTTCGGGAGGGGTGACGGTTGCTGGCGCCTTTTCGCCGTGCCAGAGCGCTGTGCGATCGGGAGGATTCTAGCCTATGTCCAGCCAGCCTTTCACGCTCGAGAATTTCGACCTCGACGCCTTTGTCGCCGCGACCCTCGCCGAGGATCTCGGCGATGCTGGCGACATCACCTCGACCGCAGTCATCCCCGCGGACGCCCGCTTTACCGGGGTGATGGACAGCCGCGACGCGATCGTGGTCGCGGGGCTGCCCATCGCCGAGGCATTCTTCCGCGCACTCGACCCCGAGGTGCGGATCGAACGGCTGGTCGAGGATGGCGACCGCGTGGCGGCAGGCACTGATCTGATGCGGCTCGAAGGCAGCGCGCGCGCGATGCTGACTGCCGAGCGGTCGGCGCTCAACACGGTGCAGCATCTCTCGGGCATCGCCACCTTGACGCGGAGCTATGTCGACAAGCTGCTCGGCACCGGCGCAACTCTGCTCGATACCCGCAAGACGATCCCTGGCCTTCGCGTACTCGAGAAATATGCCACGCGGATGGGCGGCGCGACCAACCATCGCATGGGCCTTTGGGACGGGGCGATGATCAAAGACAATCATGTCGCTATCGCCGGCGGCGTCGGCGAGGCGGTGCGCCGGGCGAAAGAGGCGGGGATCGAGCGGATCATCGTCGAGGTCGATTCGACTGACCAGATCGAGCCGGCGCTCGCCGCGGGCGCCACCCATCTGCTGCTGGACAATATGCCGCCCCCGATGCTGCGCGGCGCGGTCACCCTGGTCGGGGGGCGGGTACCGACCGAGGCTTCGGGCGGCGTCAGGCTCGAGACGATCCGCGCAATCGCCGAAACCGGCGTCACCTATATCAGTGTCGGCCGGCTAACCCAATCAGCGCCGGCGGCCGATATCGGGCTTGATTTTGCGGCGGCAAGCTAGGTCTTGCATGAGAACAAAAGGGGACTAAACTGCGCGGCGAAAACTCGGGTGCATCCGAGTCTCGCGCAGTCATTGAGGGGGGCGCATGAAGAACGCTAAGCTTGTCGGAGTGTTGCTGCTGACATTGCCGGGCATCGCCCAGGCACAGACCTACAAATGCGACATCCCCCGGAACGTGCCGCGTCCGCACCCGGAACGCGCGTCCCAGAGCGAGCCGCAGCGTGTCCTTCCGATCGGCGGCTATACGCTCGCGGTGACCTGGGCACCGCAATATTGCCACACCAACGCGCGCAAGCCGTTCGCGAAGATGGAATGCGGCAGCGGCAACCGCTTCGGCTTCACGCTCCACGGGCTTTGGCCGGACGGCATCGGCAAGGAATGGCCGCAATATTGCACCTCGGCGGCGCTGCTGCCGCAGCCGCTGATCAGGCAGCATCTCTGCTCGACGCCGTCGGCGCAGCTGCTCCAGCATGAATGGGCCAAGCATGGCACCTGCATGGGCACGACCCCGGCCGCTTATTTCGGGCGCTCGACCGGGCTTTATGCGAAACTGCGCTATCCGGACATGGATGGGCTTTCGCGCAAGCCCTTGACCGTGAGTGGCTTCACGACGGCGATGGCGGCGGCCAATCCGGGGCTGCCGGCCAACGCAATCCGCGTGACGGCGAACAAGCAAGGTTGGCTGGACGAGCTCTGGCTCTGCCTCGACAAGAAATTCGCCTATGCGCGCTGCGCGACCGGATCAGGCGGGCTGGACGGGAATGCGTCGCTCAAAATCTGGCGCGGGCCGCGATAGAGCGAACGCCGATAGTGCGTCAGCGCTGATCGATGATCGCTGAGGCCGGGTGCTGCTTGTCGAGATGGCGCTTGATGATCTTCAGGTTGCGCGTGTTGGAGCGGAAGAAATAATCCGGAATCGCGCCCACGATGGGAACGATGCCGAGCAGGAAATCGATCCCGACATTGCCGAACATCCGCGCCATCTGGCTTTTCGACATGCCGAGGTTGCGCGCTTCCCACACCATCCAGGCGCCCATCAGCGCGCCGATCGCATCGCCGCCGACCGGAATCACATCGAGAATCACGTCGAGCCCGATCTTGCGGTTGGTGCCGGGGATCTTGATCAGGCCTTCGAGCAAATGTTCCATCGCCTCGATCCGCTTGCGCACCGATTCAACGTCCCGGCCGGTCAGGCTGGTCACGATCTTGTCGAGCGGGTCGGGGTTGATGCGGGTCGTGCGGTTGGCCATGTCACCTCATCTGGTATCGTTACGCAGGTGATTCAACGGGTGCCACGCCCGCGAGTTCCCCTGCCATTGCGCCAATCGCAGCGAGACGAGCGACCAGCGCAACGGCCGGGCGATCGGAATGTACGATATGTCGGCGGCAAGCGCGATGTCGGCCTCGGCGATATGCTGCGCGCGCGCGGTAGCGTCCGGCGCATCGCGGGCCGCCTCGAGCGCGGCCTGTGCATCGGCGCCGCAAGGCTGGCAGGCGGTCGCGAGATACCAGCGTGCGCTGTCATAGGGGGCGACGGCGTCGATGAGGCGGAGATCGGCGGCGTCGCCGGCGCCGACGCGAACCGCCCCGATGCCGATGCCGCGCAGGCCCGCGGCGACATAGCCATAGACCAGTGTGGCGCCCGGCCCGGGCGGCAGCGCCACGCGCAGCACCAGCGGCCCGCCATGGGCCTTCTGCCATGCGCGCACCCGATCGGCCGGCGAGATGTCCGTGGCGGCGGGCGGAGCCGTCCAGGGAGCGACAGCGGGCGCGGCGGCGGAATCGAGCTGGTCGGGGAGCAACTGCGCGGTCGGGCTCCATAGCGAGGTGAAGGCCGCCACGATCGTCTGGCGGTCGATCGTCCGTGCAATGGCCGCCCGGTTGCCGGCATCGGCCAGAAAGCCGTCCCGGTTCGCGATCGCCAGGCCGAACAGCCCGGCGGCAGGATCGATCTTCTCGTTGATCGGCGCGATGCCCGAGAATTGGAGCAGCGGCCAGTCCGCAAAGGTGCCACCGCTGACGAAATCGGAATCGCGGGCGACGAAGCGCACAATGGCTCGCGATGCGCGTTCGCCGATCAGCCGGATATTCGCCTGAGGCCCCGGCGTCGGCATATCGTCATCGGGAGAGCGTGCCGGGTCGATCGCGGGGCGCAGCATCACGCTGTCATGGTACGTGTCGATGATGCGGAACGGCCCGCTGCCGCCGGGCGGCCGGGTGCGGAACACCGCCATTTCGGGCTGGGCGAACAGCTTGAGCAGATCGGGCCGGGGGTGTTTCAGCCGTACCTCGATCACCTCCGGCGTCATTTCGACGATTTCGTCGATCGCGCTGAGAAAGGGCAGCAACGGGTTGCGCGACCGGCCGTTCATCTGCCGCCGCAATACCGCCACGACCTCTCCGGCGGTGACGGTCTGGCCATTCGCCCATTGAGCGTCGCGCAGGCGGAAGATGTAGCTCATGCCATTGTCGATCACCGTCCAGCGCTCGGCGATGCCGGGCTCGATCTGGCCCGACGCATCGAAGCGGACCAGGCCCTGGGCGGTCGCGTCCATCAGCAGCCGCGACGCCGCATTGACCGGGCCCTGCGAAGGGTCGGCGAGCTTGGGCGCGCCGCCGATCGCGCTCACCACCACCGGCCCGGCGTCGGACCGGCGATCGCAGCCTGCAAGGGCAAGCGCGGCGATTACCAGGGCGGCGGCACTCTTCACCGCTTCACCCGGTATGGCAGGCGGCTGGGATGGATGTTCATCGGGTCATCCTGCCATCCCGCAACGTCCGGCGCCACCAGCTAACGACTGGCATAATGATAGACTGGCAGATCGGCGCCGCGCGGCGTGTTGGATAATTTCGGTAGACTGTATGGAGATCCATGCCGCCCCTCCTGTTTGTGGGTCACAATTCGGCAGCTTGCTCCTCGGTTGCGGGGTCCGGAATCCGGTGGATAATATCCGAATCCCCGAATTCGGACTGATGAAGCACAGATCTGCTAGAGACCGATCATCAGGATCGCTCGATCATATTTAATATCATCGTGTCATTATTGCAAAAGAACATCAAATAGAATTTGATAGATGTTCTTTCTGTAATAACTGCAGAAATATAATTAAATAACATTCAATATATTGAATGAAGTTCGGGTATATTGAAATATATCCAGATTATATATTCTAATGTAGAAGTATAATTGCAGAACGTATTTCAGTAAAAAGCCGTACAAAACCGTATTACCTACGTAAAAAACGTCAATGCCCGCTTTTACTATCGACAGGTGAGCTACTTGGTGTGCATATATCGTAATGGAGATAAACAAGAGCTGCTGAAGAAAGTAAAAATGCCGTGCTTTCCGATCAATCGCAAGTGTTACCCGCTGCCGAGGCGCGGAATGGACTGTTCCCGACCATGGATAGCACGGCGGATCGGGCGATCGAGCGAGGCCCCTTGCGCCTGATACTCGATCGAACCGCGGTGCTGCTGCTCGGCACGATTGTCGGCGGGGCAATCGGCTGGGCGTTCCAGGCCAGCCCCGGTGCCTCGGCCTCCGCCGCCTCAGTGCCCGCGCCGGTGTCGATCGGGGCGCAACAAGCGCCGGGCGCAGGCGAGGCGGCGCTGATGCGGCAATATGCCGGCCCGTTCCAGCAGCTCGAGAAGACGATCGCCGCCGGCGGCCGGGTCCGTGTCGGCGTGTTCGGCGACAGTTTCGGCGACGGGGTGTGGTGGGGCATGGCGCACCAGCTGCCCAGCAAGGCCGGGTTCGACGTCGTCAAGTTCAGCCAGCCCGCCACCGGCTTCACCCGCTACAAGAGCCTGAACCTCGAGACGCGCGCCGCTGAGCAGCTCGGCGACGCGCCGCTCGATATCGCGATCATCTCCTTCGGCGCCAATGATGCGCAAGGGATCATCACGCCTGAGGGCAAATATGCCAAATTCATGGGGCCGCTCTGGCAGCAGGAAGTCGGCGGCCGGATCGACCGGTTCGTTGAGTTGATGCGTCGTCACCACGCCATGGTCTATTGGGTCGGCCTGCCGCGCATGGCCAGGGAATCGTTCGACAGCGAGGCGATGGCGGTCAACGCTTTCTATGCAGCGCGGGTGACGAAGCTCGGCGTTCCGTTCATCGACACGCGGCCGCTCGCCTCGGACGCGCATGGCCAGTTCGCTGCCTATCTGGACGATCCGAAAACGGGAAAGCGCACGCTGATCCGGGCGCCCGACGGAATCCATATGTCGATGGCCGGCTATCTGCGGATCACCCATGGCCTTGCTGACCGGATTCGCACTTATACCGAGGCCGCCCGGACGGTCGCCGGCACCGCACCGTCGGCGGCAACCGCGTCGTGAGACTGGCCTTGCTGATGCTGACCGCGCTTTCGATGCCCGTCGAGGCGACGACGACCTGTAGCGGCGGGCTTTGCAATGCGGAGGCGCTCAGACCCTGGTTCGCGAAGCTCGCGCTTGCCGGCCGGGCCCGCGGCAAGCCGCCGCTCCATATCCTGCAGATCGGCGATAGCCACACCGCCGGCGATGCAGTGACGGGCGGCTGGCGAACCCTGCTTCAGGAAAGGACGGGATCCGGCGGCCACGGCGTGCTGGCGCCGGGCCGGCCCTATGACGGCTATATCACCCAGGGGGTGACCGTATCGATGTCCCCCGGCTGGTCGGTCGGCGCGACCTTCGGCAAGGATGCGCATGAGCCGCGCCCGCGATTGGGCCTGTCGGGCTTCAGCCTGACATCGACGGCAGGTGGCGCCAGCATGGCGCTGCGCGCCGAACCGGCCATGGCGTTCGACCGTTTCACACTGTGCGCGATCGGCGGGGTCGACAGGGGCGGGGTGGCGGTCCGGTTCGACGGGGTGGACCGGGGGCGGATCGATTTCAGCGCACCTGCCGGGCAGCCGGCCTGCCGGACGATCCGCGCCGATGGGCTGAGCCTGTCGGTCGAGATCATGGCCGAGCGACCGGGCCTGACGATCACCTCCTGGGCGACCTTCAGCGATGATGGCGGGGTCGCCCTGTCCAACCTCGGCGTGGTGGGATCGCAACTCGCACATTTCGCGCGGACTGACGATGCGGTGGTGGCCGAGGAGCTGAAAGCCTATCGCCCCGACCTCATTGTCCTCGCTTTCGGCACCAATGAGGGCTTCGCGCCGCATTTCGATGCAGTCGCCTATGAGGCGATCCTGCGGCTGCAGGTCGCGCGGCTGCGGCGGCTGTCTGGCGATGTGCCGATTCTGCTGCTCGGTGCGCCGGACTCCCTCAGTCGACAGCCGGCCCTGCGTGCCAATGCAGCGGGTGTCGTGATCGAGTGCGAAACCGTGCCCGGTACCGACGCGCATCCGGCATTGTTCGCGCCCCCGGCGCTGGCGATGGTGCGCGCGATACAGCGCCGCATCGCTGACGATCTCGGGCTGGCTTTCTGGGACTGGCAAATGCGGATGGGCGGGCCCTGTGCCGCGCGCGGCTGGGTCAAGCGCGACGTGCCGCTGATGCGCGGCGACTATGTCCATTTCAACAAGGCAGGCGGGCTGGAGATCGCGCGTGCGCTTCAGGCTGACCTCGACAGGGGGGCCGCGCTCGCGGAATAGGCCATGTTGTTTCCGACGCTCACTTTCGGCGTGTTCTTCTTGATCACCTTTGCCGTCGTCTGGTCGGTGCGTTCCAACGAATGGCGCAAGATCCTGTTGCTGGTGGCGAGCTGGGTCTTTTACGGCGCCTGGGACTGGCGGTTCGTGCCGCTGTTGATCTTCTCCGCGCTGATGAACTGGGCAGTGGCGCAAGGCCTTGCGAGCGAACGCTTCGTCGACCGGCGCAAGCTGTTGCTGCTCGGCGGGGTGGCGATCAACCTCCTCGTCCTCGGTTTCTTCAAATATTTCGACTTCTTCACTGAGCAGGTCGGCGCCACGCTTGCCGCGATCGGCTTCGAACGCGACCTGCCGGTGCTGCGCGTCATCCTGCCGATCGGCATTTCCTTCTTTACCTTCCAGGGCATCAGCTATGTCGTCGATGTCTATCGGGCGCGTGTCCCGTCGGCGCGGCTGCTCGACATCCTGTTGCTGATGTCCTTCTTCCCGCATCTCGTCGCCGGGCCGATCGTACGCGCCGCCGATCTCGTGCCGCAATTCCAGGCCCGGCCGAAGCTCGATCGCTCGATGGTCTCGATGGCGCTGCTGCTGATCGTCTGGGGATTGTTCAAGAAGACGGTCATCGTCTCGGAACTGGCGGTCAATTTCGTCGATCCGGTGTTTGCCGATCCGGCATCGCATTCATCGTTCGACCTCCTATTCGCCGCCTATGGCTATGCGGTGCAGATCTATTGCGATTTCTCGGCCTATACCGACATGGCGATCGGGCTGGCTGCTTTGCTCGGCTATCGCTTCCCGCGCAATTTCAACCAGCCTTATCGGGCGCGGTCGCTGCAGGAATTCTGGCGGCGCTGGCACATGACCTTGTCCGGGTGGCTGCGTGACTATCTCTATATCGAGGCGCTCGGCGGCAGCCGGGGCGGCAAGCTCGCCACCTATCGCAATCTGATGCTCACCATGCTGCTCGGCGGCCTGTGGCACGGCGCGAACTGGACCTTCGTCATCTGGGGTGGCCTGCACGGCGGCGCGCTCGCGGTCGAGCGGTTCTGGGCTGACCGGGCGCCGAAAAGCTGGCCGCCATTGCCGGGCTGGGCGAAGCTGCTACTGACCTTTCACGTCGTCGTTCTGGGCTGGATCTTCTTCCGCGCGCCGAGCTTCGCCGATGCGATGACCTATCTCGGCGGCATCGTCCATCCGTTCGCGGGCCCTACAGGCTTCACCGCCTCGCCGCTGGTCGTCCTTCTCGTCATGCTCGGGCTCGCGATCCATGCCGGGCCGCAACGCTGGATGACCGAGGCGGCGATCCGGGTTCGCAGCATGCCCGCGCCGCTGGTCGGCTTCGGCCTGGCCGCAACGATCCTGCTGATAGACGCCATGCGCTTCGAGGGCGTGGCCCCCTTCATCTACTACCGGTTCTAGGGGAGATTGCATGTCCGCAGCACAGGAATTCCCGGTCGATCTGCCCGGTGGTCCGGTCGGTCAGGACCATGGCCTTCGCTGGACCCTCATGGTGTTGGGTGTGGCAACGGCGTCGCTCGCGCTGACCAACGCCGTCTCGATCGAAAGCTGGGGCGCCGATCTGCCGCCGAGCCCTGGCGTGGCACGGGTCGTGGACGATGCCGGCCGGTGGCGCGCCACCACCGACAGTGCCGGGCTGAGCGCGCCCCGCGAGACGCTGCATCGCGCGTGGAAGCGGCTCGAAGAGGCACGCTGGCCGGGTCAGCCGAGCGATGAGCTTGCTGCGAGATAGGAGGAGCGCCGCGGCAGCCGGGCCGCCGCGGGCGGAGGCCTCACTTCCTCGCGGGTAGCTTCGAAAGATCGACCTGGATGTCCGACAATACCCTGTCGGTGATCATGTCAGGCGCATATTGCTGGATTCCCTTCAGGGTCATCGAGCGCGCCATGTCGATCTGATCCTTGGTCGAAAATCCGGGCATGTGCTTGTCGAGCACCGCCTTGGCGGCCGGATCGTCGAGCAGCGTCCCGATATCCGTATCCTCGACGCTATAGCCGGTCGCGGCCGGCGCTGCGGCAGGCGCCGCGGCCGACGTCGGCGTCGCCTGTGCGAACGCCGGGGCAGGTGCAATCGGGAGGAGAAGGGCGGCAACGGCAAAGGCACGCATCGAAAAAACCTTTCAAGCAGCAGCCCGATCGAAGCGCCGGGCTCTCACATGTCGGTCGGGACAAACGGCGCCTTGCCGCACGGGACGGGCGGACGTTGATCCGCTTTTCGCGCTCCCCTCACCATATGCCCTGCCATAAAGCCATGGGGGCTTCGCGGCAAGAAATTAATTCATTATTTGAATTATGATGCACTTCGAATTCGAGCGCCAGCGCGCATCCTCGCCGGGCATCGCGTTGCTGCAGGCCAGGGCGGGCGGCGCAGATCAAGCCCGTGGTCCATGAGCATGAGGTGATCGCTCCGGCGCTGCGCACCCGCGACCCGGCAAAGGCCCGCGTGGCGATGCGGGCGCACCTGGCGGCAGTCCTCGACTATCTCCTGTTCGCGACCGAGGAAGCCGCGATCGAGGAAGCGCGAGACGCGGTCGAAATCACCCGCAGGCGCTTTGCCGCAGGGCGCATGGTCTGAACCACCTTCCCTGACCCCCGCCCATCGTCGTGGCGCTGTTTGGCGCCGGCTAGGTGCGCAGCGTGAGCCGGGTCGTTACGAAAAGGCAAGACGACCCTGCGATCGTGACGGGTTGGAGAGGATCGGATGACGATGAATCGACGCGCCGTTCTGATGGCCGCCGGGGCGACCGCCGCGGTTTCGCTGCTGAAGATAGACGAGGTGCAGGCGAAGACGGCACCAACCTTCCCCAAGGGGTTCGTCTGGGGGACGGCGAGCGCCGGGCATCAGGTCGAGGGCAATAATATAAACAGCGACATCTGGCTGCTCGAAAATGTGAAGCCAACCATGTTCGCAGCGCGGTCGGGGGATGCGACGAACAGCCTGGAATTGTGGCGCACCGACCTCGATCTGGTCAAAAGCTTCGGGCTCAACAGTTTCCGCTTCTCGCTCGAATGGGCACGGATCGAGCCGGAAAAGGGGTTTTTCTCGGCCGCGATGCTCGATCATTACAAGGCGATCGTCGATGGCTGTCGCGCGCGCGGGCTGATGCCCATGGTCAGTTTCAACCATTTCACCACGCCGCGCTGGTTCGCCGCGCAAGGCGGCTGGACCAGCCCCGAGGCGGCCGACCTGTTCGCGCGCTTCTGCGACAAGGCGGCGCGGCATCTCGCGGGCGGGATCGGCTATGCGACGACGCTCAACGAGCCCAACACGATATGCATCATCGGTGAGGTCTTCCCGCCCCAGTTTCTGGGCTTCCTGCGCTCCATGAACGAAGCGGCTGCCCTGGCCTGCCGATCGCCGAAATTCTCGAACGCGATGATCCCGGACCCGGCCGATCTCGGCACGATGCTGCCCAACCTCATTGCCGGCCACAAGGCCGGCAAGGCAGCGATCAAGGCAGTGCGAGGCGACCTGCCGGTGGGCGTGACACTGGCCATCTCCGACGATCAGGCGGCCGGCGCGAACAGCCTGCGCGATGCCCGGCGCAAGGCCTTTTACGGCGCCTGGCTCGAGGTCGCCAAGCAGGATGATTTTCTCGGCGTGCAGAATTACGAACGCGCGGTCTGGGGCGACACGGGCACCATGCCGCCGCCGAAGGGCGCCACGCTCAATGAATCGCATCGCGAAGTCTATGCTCCGTCGCTCGCGGGCGCGGTGCGCTATGCGCATTCAGTGGCGGGCGTCCCGATCATGATTACCGAGCACGGCGTCTCCACCAGCGACGATGCGGTCCGCGCGACCTTCATCCGGGAAAGCCTTGTCGAACTGCACAAGGCGATGGCGGAGGGCGTGCCGGTGAAGGGCTATGTCCACTGGTCGTTGCTCGACAGCTTCGAGTGGATATTCGGCTACGGCCTCCATCTCGGCCTGTACGCGGTCGATCGCACGACCTTCAGGCGCACGCCGAAACCGAGCCTGGCCGTGCTTGGCCAGATTGCGAAGCGCAACGCGCTTTGATCGGCCGCGACAAGGGGGCGCGGGTGCGCCTAAGGGCCTTCAGACGGCCCGTTCGCGCGCCAGTCGTGCAGGATCCGTGCGCATAGCAGCAGTTCCTCGCGCGAATAATCCTTGAGCCGATCGAGCACGAGCGCGGCAAGCTGCGCCTTGGCGCGGCGACGGGCATCCTTGCCGGTGGGTGTCAATGCCAGCGCGGTTCGCCGGCGATCCTGCGGATTCTTGACTGAGGTGATCAGGCCGGCTTCCGTCAGCCGCGCCAGTTCGGCCGAGATCAGGCTACGGCCGATCCTGAAGACATTGGTGATGTCCAGCGGGTAGATATGGCCATTGTCGATCAGCCCCAGGATCCATGCGCCGCGCGGGCCGAGCGAGAATTCTTCAGTGATGTTGCGGGTCGCTTCCTGCATCGGCCTTGAGGCGAAGGACATGCCCTCGCACAGGAAGCCGATCTCGTCCCAGCTCAGGGCCGGTTCTTTGGGTTTCGCGCTCATCGGTGGCGTGAAGTCTACTGCGCACCGGGCGCTGTCAAGCAATTGGACCCGCAATAGCTTCAGAGTCGCGCGCCGCCCGCGATCCACCAGGCTGCGGCCGCGGCGACCAGGATCGCGACGGCCAGCCTCCACACGGCAACACGGGCGACCGCGCGGGGCTCCCCGTCAGGGATCGGCTGGGTTCCGACAATCATGGCCCAGACAAGATTTCGGCGCCGGACCAGCAGGTAGAACAGGATCGCCAGCATATGCAGCACGACGAGACCCTGCAGGACGGTAAAGCTGATATGATGGATTGCCGCCGCCAGGCGGCCCTGATCGAAATCGACGAGATAGGAAAGCGGCCCGGATTCGATCCCGTCGACATCGACTGCGAGCAGCCCCGACAGGGTCTGCGTCGCCAGCACGAGCAACAACGCGACGACGCTCCAGCCGCCGAGCGGATTATGCCCGATCAGTGCGGGGCGGCGCGCGCGTTCGCCGGACCGCAGATAGGACCATATAGCCCGCGGGCCCTTCACGAACTGGGCGAACCGAGCGGTCCCGGTGCCGAACACACCCCAGAGGATCCGGAAGATCAGCAGGCCGCAGACAGCGAGGCCGGAAAGCTGGTGCCAGTCCATATGGTCGGTTTCGGCGCTCCACCAGGAAAAGCCGAGCAGGGCCACGAGCAGCCAGTGGAATGCCCGGGTCGGGACATCCCACACATATTGTCGCAAAACCGTCGCCACGCCTCAGGCCCTGGCCGCGAAGGAATCGCACAGGCTGGTCGCGGCAACCGAGCCGCCGCTGAGCAACTGGCATTTGCCGCAACCGGCCGCGGCGCCGGTGAAGAAGGTGCAGAGGCTGCAATGCTTCTTCGGGTCGGGCGAATGGAGCCTGAAGCCGATCGAGCGCCGCATGCCCTTCTGACTCGCGGGGAGCGTATCGAGATCGACGCAGATCGCCGGCGCCTCCTCGGCATGGGCAACCGCGGCCAGACCGACGACGAGCAAGGGCGCGCCGGCGGCCAAGGCAATCAGCCCGCGCCGCGACAACGCGACGTCAAAAGGCGAAACGGGCTCATCCATGCGGCGTGCTCCCCACGAGCTCGTAGCTGTAGCCATCCGGATCCTTGATCATGAGGACGGAAGGGGCCCCCTTGTTCCAATGCACATCCCCCACCGGATAGCCGGCGGCCTTCATCCGGTTCGCGACCCCGGCCAGATCCGGCACGCGCATCACGATCTTCTGAACGCCATTGCCGAGCTCGATCGGTGGTGATGTGCCCGGCGTCGCGTCGTGCATCAGGATGAGGGCGAGCTTTCCCGCCTTGCCGTCTGCGCACAGCATGACCTCGGTCAGCGGGCCATGACGCAGGGTTGTGGCCGGCACCAGGCCAAGTGCGATGCCGTAAAAGACAATCGACCGGTCGATATCGGCGACCCGCAGCCCGGGCGCCATCAGGCTGGCCTGTACCGGGGTGGCGGACGCAGCGCTCTGCGCCTGTGCGGGACACGGCGTCGCGGCAAAAAGGAGCGCCGCGGCCCAGATCGGGCGGATCATACCAGTATTTCCGAGATCGACTTGTTCGTCTCCATGCTGGCGGCACCCCATTTGTCGACCGATACGCCCATCACCTGCTGCAGCGTGAGGCCGACGCGCGACACCGGCGTGCCCTCGCCGGCGATATGCAGGCCGGTCTTGATTCGCCCGCCGGCGCTGCCCGCGGTCATCATGGGGATGTTGTCGATGGTATGGAATTTGGCGAATTCGGTCTCGCTGTGCGCGAACACCAGGCTGTTGTCGAGCAAGGTGCCGTCGCCCTCCCTGATCGAGTCCATGGCGCCGACGAAATAGGCCCAGGCCTCCATGATCTTGTCGACGAAGAAGGTCACGTGCGGCTGATAGCCCAGCCGGTTGTCGAGCGGTTCCTCATGGGTCAACTGGTGATGGGTGATCGTGCTCCCGATCCGGGTCAGCGACGAGGCGCCATTGTTGAAGTTCATGTTGAACACGCGGGTATTGTCGCATGCCATCGCCATGACGAGCATGTCGGTCATCAGTTGATGGTTGGTGACGACATTCTCGATCTCGGCATTGATTTCGCGCTCGGGGGGGCGGCGCGGAATCACGCATCCCTGCATCGGCTCGGGCTTGGTCAGCTCGACATCGAGCTGCTTCTCGAGCTGGCGGAGAGACGTGAAATACTGGTCGAGGTGCTGCTTGTCCGAGGCGCCGAGCCGGGCCTCGAACGCCTTGCGCTGGTCAGTGATGCCGGAGAGCACGCTGCGCCGCGCCATCACCTGCGGATCGGGAACAAAGGTCGCGCTGTTGGGATCGCGGAAGCCGGGGCCGAACAGGCGCGTGTATAGAGCGGCGGGCGACGTCTCGGAAGGATTGAGATTGCCGTTGCCCCGGCCGCTCAGCGAGTTGCGCGGATCGCCCGTCGACGAAATTTCAAGCGAGCGGAAGCGGGTCTTGGTGCCGATCTGGTCGCCGATCAGAACGTCGAACGACGGCCCTGGCAGATTGCCTTCGCCCATCGCTGCCATGCCGGTGCGGATGCCGACACCGCCACTGGTATGCGGCAGGTTCGGTTTGCCATCGAGCGGGATGTTGAAGTCACTGAAGACATTGATTCGCTTCTGGAAGGCCTTGATCGGCGCGAGCTCCGGCTTGAGATCGTAATCGGCGCCGACCTTGTCGGGGAAAAACTGGTTGGGATTGACCCCGAGGCCCCAGAACCAGGTGCCGAAGCGGATCGGCAAGGGCGCGCCGGTGGCTGCCATCGCCTGGCCGTTCACATCGAGGAAAATGTCGAGCAGCGGCAAGCCGACGGCGATCGCGGCGCCTTGCATCACGCCCTTGAGCGCGGTTCTGCGAGTCAGGGTCATTGGCTTGCTCCTGAAGGGACGCCGCTGGCGGCGACCTGGGGTTTCGGTTCGGGCGCTCGGCGCACCTGGTAGGCGCTGGGCAAGGTGGCGAGGCGCAGCATCAGTGCCGGCAGGCGATAACCGTCAGCGGCGAAGCCCTTTTCCAGGGCAGCCAGCGCATCGCCTTCCTCATCGGTCGAGCGGCCGATCGTATATTCGAGCGCGCGGTTGGCGACGCATTCGGTTGCCGCCGGGTTGTTCGCGATCGCCTTGCCGAGCCCGGACGCGCCATTGAAGGCCGCACCTTCCAGCGTGCCGGAGGCGTCGATCGCAGCGTCGTTTTCCGTCGCGCGAAACGCGCCGATGCCGTCGAAATGCTCGAGCGGAAGGCCGAGCGGATCAGTGATCTTGTGGCAGGAAGAGCAGGCCGGATCGGTCGCATGGGCCGAGAGGCGGGCGCGGGCCGTGCGAAGGAGCTTGTTGGTCGTGTCCTGGACCACCGTGAAGTTGACGTTGCCGGGCGGGTCCGGAACCGGCTCGCACAACAGCCGCTCGCGGATTGCCCGGCCCCGGATCGTGGGCGAGCTGCGCCCGGAATGCGCGTAGAGCGCGAGGAATCCGGCCTGGCCAAGCAGCCCGGCGCGATCGTCATCGGCCGCGAACTCGTGCAGTTCCCAGCCCGACCGCGCCCGCACCGGGACATTATAGACTGGGCCGAGCGCGCGGGTCATGAAGGTACGGCGCGTCGTGAACAGCTCGCGATAATCGCCGTCGCGGGTCACCAGCTGGTCGACGATGGTGCGCAGCAATTGCTCAGGCAGTGCCTTGGCGACTCCCTGGTTGAAGCGCGGATAGACGATCGGGTCCTTGGCGATCTCGTCGAACTTCTCGAACATCAGCATGTCGGCAAAGAAGGCGCGCACGCCCGCTTCGAGGCGCGGCGACTTGACCATCGCCTGCGCGATCGCGGCGAGCTGAGCCGGGTCCTGCAGCCGGCCCTGCCCGGCGGCGGATAGCAGCGCATCGTCTGGCGTGGTGTTCCACAGCAGGAAGCTCAGGCGCGCGGCGCTCGAATAGCCGTCGAGACGCAGGTCGCCGGGCCGCGCCGGATCGGGCTCGGCACTTTCGATCACGTAGAGGAAATTGGGCGAGACAAGCATTGCGGCGAGCGCAAGCTGGAGGCCCGAATAGAAATCCCCGCCGCGCGCCGTGGCTGCCTTCGCCATCTGCACATAGGCCGCCTGCTCGGCCAGGGTCAGCGGACGGCGGAACAGATACCGCCCGATCGGCGCGAGCGTGGCCTGAGCACAGCCATCGTCCGGCTGGCCGGTGCTCTTCGGTGTGCATGGCACGAAGGTCGCGCGGTGTGCATCGTCGAACACGGTCGCGGCGATCCCGCGCGCCATGGCGTCGAACTGCTCGAGCCCCGCAGGCGAGATCGAGGCGCTGCTCGCGCCGGTCGCGATCAGCTGATGGGTGGGCCGAACGATCGGCTCGAACCGTCCTGCCGGGTTGATGTCAGGGCCGAAGATGTCGGCGATGGCATTGCGATATTGCGCTTCGGTCAGGCGCCGCATGCCGACGATCTGCGCGACGGGTTCATCGGGCGCCGCGCGCGTCGCCTTGGTCGAGGCGATGCCGCGCTGGCTGTCAGCGGCGCAGCCGAATGCGATGAGCGGTAGGGCGAGGGCTAGGGCCAGATAGGGGCGAGGCTTGCCCATCTCAGTTTCCCGCCATCGTCGTTGCCGGGCGGTCAGTGACGAACGCCGGCACCGCAGACACGTCGAGCGCCGCGGAGATTGCGGTGCATTGTCCGGTTTTCGGATCGCGCATGCCGTCCGCCATTTTCTCGAGCGTCTTGAGCTCGGCCGAGCAGTCGATTCCCGCGACGGTCGCGGCGCCGATTCCGCCGAGCGTCGTCATTTCGATCACGTTGCGCACCGGCTGATAGCCGCCGAACAGGCCCTTCACTGAACCATCGGGCTGGAAGGCGAGCCTGAAGCGGCCCTGCCTGAACTGCCATTCCAGATTCTCGCCCCTGATCCCGCCATGGCCGACCTTCCTGGTGAGGTGGACATCGTGCGGATCGGTCGTCAGGACGCCGTTGACGATGCGCCCGTGCAGCACGTTGCGCCAGCGCGGGTTGTCGCTGACCGAATAGCTCGCCCCGGTGATGAAGTTGCGCTGCGAATCGAGGATCGGCCGGTCGCCGGTGGTGGCGAACACGATTTCGACATCGTCGTCATTGACCAGGCTGTCCACGCCCCGCAGCAACAGCACCATGCTGTGCTCGCCGGTTGCCAGGAAATTATTGTAGCCCCTGACGACGTCGCCGGCGCTCCCGTCAACGCCGCGGTAGCTGCGGCTGCATCCCAGGGCGCGATAGGCCTGGTTGTCGATGCCGCGCTCACCTGCGGGGCTGACGAAATTGTCGTGGGAACAGCCGCCCGCGCCCGCACCATTTGCCTTGCCGTCGAGATCGAGGCCGGGCGCGACCTTGCCCTGGATTGTCTTCAGCATCGGGTGATCGAAGAGCTCGGGGTTGGCGCAGACATTGGTGTTGTCGGGGCCGACCGCATAGGCCTTCCAGCGCCTGGTCAGCTCGGGCTCGTTGGGCTTCAGGAGCAGCCGGGCGCGTTCGAGCGCGGGCAGCGACTGAAGGTAATTCTCCTGCACCGTGTTCGCGAGCCCGTCAGGGCAATCGTCCTTGCCCTGATAGATGGCAGGCGCAAAGGCCGTGAGGACATAGCCCATCTCGCCATTGGCCGGCGGAGCGGGCAGGGCGCTTGCGATCGGTGTCGATGCCCGTTTCGGGTCGGCCGCAGGGGCCGATCCGCCGGCAATGGCAAGCGCACCGACCAGGGCGGCCAGCTTGAGCGGACGCTCCGCCCTGGCCGTCAAGCCGCGTGTCGCTGTGTCCCCGGGAACGCCCTTGCCTCGCATAACCTCGCCTCATTAATTCTGATTATGAACTATCTTCTCACCTTGTCGGGCGAAGATCAAGTTCAAAATATGAACTAATTCTGCGATCGTGAAATGCTGCTGCGCCTAGGGCTGAAGGATGATGCCTTGCGACGGCGCATGACCGGGAATGTTTTCCTGGCTGACATAAACGGGCTTGCCGCGATAAACCCATCGCGCCTGATCGCCGTCCCGCCGGACGGTCCAGTCGCCCATGTCGCGCGCCGCCATGCCCGCAGGGAAGGGTGACCATGTCGCACAAGCCGCGTCGCAAGCCCCCGCGGAGACGAACAGCGCATGCCCGCCTGTATCGCTCAGGATATAATGGGCATCGACATAGCGCGCCGTCACGCCGGCGGGTGCGGCAAGCCGGGGCGCGGGCGGAATATGGGCGATGATCGACCACATGTCTTCATAGCCGTCGCCCGCCATGTCGCCGGGCGCCAGGTCGGCGTTATAGGTGAAGACGAGGTCGTTGCTGTATGACCATTGCGGGCCTTGCGTGGCGCGTTCGACTTTCCAGCGCCCCACCGGCTTCGCGTCCGCCGGTGCCGCCAGCGGCGTCCAGATTTTGGCGCAGGGGCCGATACAATAGCCGAGCGTGGTGCCGGCGCGCGCGCGTACCGTGCGTGAGCTCAGTGCATAGAGCGTCTTGCCTTTGGCATCTGCATAATAGGGGCCGGCCTTGCCGGTCCTGACTGAAACCGTCGCTGGGTAGGCGCTCGCTTCAGTCATACTGTCCTGAGCGGCCTGCATGGTGGATTGGGCGATCAGCGGCGCCGGTGCCAGCAGTGCGATCGCCAATGACAATGTCTTCATCACGCCACTCCTCGTCGGTTGCCGGTGACTCCCGATCTTCAATGCTTGTCGTCGACGCGGTAGATTCGGTGACAGGCGGCGCAGGCCTCGCCGAGCTGCTTTGCCTGGACGCGCATGGCTGCTGCATTGCCGGTCGCCGTGACCCTCATGAAGGCGGCGGCCTGCGCCGCGAAGGCGTCCTGCGCTGCCTTGAACTGGGCAGGTTGCGTCCAGATTGCGGCCTTCGCCTTGGTGTTGACGCGTGCCTGCGGGCCGCTCCCGGCCGGGAACCAGCCATATTGGTATCTGGCCGCGTCGCGGATCTGGCGCGCGGAAATCTGGAGGATCATGGTCTGGGGGGTGTTCGATTTGAGCTCGTCATTGACGTTCTTGAACGCCGCGCCGAGCTGGCGAAGCCCCGCGACGCGCGTGTCCACAGCGTCCTGCGCCGCTGCGAGCAGCGGTGTGGCGATGAGCGTTGCCAGCGCGCCTGCGATCATGATTCTGCGCATCCCTGGCATCTCCGTCTCCTGAAGCCGTCTTCATTTTCAAACCGCTGCAAACGGCCGCAGCGCGAATATAGTTCAAAAGATGAACCAGTCAACCGCGGGTCATTGCGCGCCGCTCCCGCGATATTTGCCTCGCGCCGCGCCGCGCCATCCCCGCCACGCGCGCGAGACGCTAGAGCCGCTTGTCCGGCCGATCATGGGAGAGCCGAAATGGAGAGTGGTCGATGACCGATGTCGTAAATGCTGACTGCGGGATCCGGCAATTGCACGGGCGCTTCATGGATGCGGTCTGGCGCCAGGATCCGGCCAGTTTTGCTGATTGCTTCGCGACGGTCGGCGTATGGAAAATCGCTGGCAGGCACATGCAGGGCCGTGAGGAGATTGCTCAGGCCTGTGTGACCATGCTGGGGCGCTGCGAGCGCATCCAGCTCATCACCTTGCCCGCGATGATCGATCTGGTTGAGGGCGGCGCCATCGGGCGGCTGCACATGATCGAGTTCGCCAAGATGAACGACGGCAGTTCGGCGATGACGATCGGCATTTATCACGATCGCTATGTTGAGCAGGATGGCCTGTGGCGCTACGCGTGGCGACACTGGAGCATGCAGTATCGCGGCCCGGCCGATCTGTCGGCAGCCTTTGTCGACAGCCCGGACTATGGCGCGTTTCCGGGTGCGCCGGGTCCGGACGAACCAACCTATGTCAGGCCGGCCTGAGCCGCGTCGCGGCTTCCCTCGACATATCGCCGGAGCGAAATCGCTGCGGGAGGCCGTTCTGCTGATGGCGCGCGCGCGAAAATGGCGGAGAAGCGTGTACTTCGAGGGGAGCGGGGGGCGTGGCAGGCGAGGCTGGCGGTGACCCGAGGCGCTCCTCGGCGACATTGCAAATGAACATCATTGTTGATTATTAGTGTGACGGTTAAAAACAGAATTCAGGAGTAGGCTATGGGCTGCGAGCCAACGCGGACGGTTGCGGCCGACGACATCGATATCCCGGCGCTGCGCGAGAAATATCGTCATGAGCGCGACAGGCGCCTGCAGCCCGCAGGCCAAACCCAATATGTCCGCCCGACCGGCGGCGCGGTCGAGAATTTCGCTGCCGACCCCCACAAGCCGATCGAGCCACGCGAGCCGATTTCGGAAGAGATCGACGTCGCCATCCTCGGCGCCGGCTGGGGCGGCATCATGGCCGCCTATCAGTTGACCAAGGCCGGGGTGACCAACTTCCGCAACATCGACAGCGCCGGCGATTTCGGCGGCGTCTGGTACTGGAACCGCTATCCCGGCATCCAGTGCGACAATGACGCCTATTGCTATCTGCCGTTGCTCGAGGAGACCGGGTTCCTGCCTTCCAAGAAATTCTCCGACGGCAGTGAAATCTATCAGTATTGCAAGCAGATCGCCGGCCAGTTCGGCTTCGCCGACAAGGCGCTGTTCCACACTCTCGCCAATGAGCTGCGCTGGGATGACGAGATCAAGCGCTGGCGGGTCGCCACCAATCGCGGCGACGAGATCCGCGCGCGTTTCGTCATCATCGCCGCCGGCGTGCTCAACATGCCCAAGCTGCCGGCGATCGCCGGGCTCGACACGTTCAAGGGCAAGATCTTCCACACGTCGCGCTGGGATTACGACTATACCGGCGGCAGCTACGAGAACCCGGTGCTCGACAAGCTCGCCGACAAGCGCGTTGCGATCGTCGGGACGGGTGCGACCGCGATCCAGGCAGTCCCGCATCTCGCGAAATACGCGAAGCACCTGTACGTGGTCCAGCGCACGCCTTCGAGCGTCGATGAGCGGCCCAATCCGCCGACCGACCCCGAATGGGCAGCGTCGCTCAAGCCCGGATGGCAGGCCGAGCGCCAGGCCAATTTCCACCGCGCCGCGATGGAAGCCCTTGGCCCCGGCGATCCCGACCTGATCTGCGACATCTGGACCGAGGTTGCCCGCAACCTGGCGGCAGAACTCGAAGCCGAAGGCTGGCCTGTGCTCACGCCCGAGGAGTTCATGGCGCGGCGCGAGAGCATGGATTACCGGGTCATGGACCGGCTGCGCCGCCGCGTCGAAGCCTTGGTCGACGATCCGAAGACCGCCGAGGCGCTCAAGCCCTATTACCGCTTCCTCTGCAAGCGCCCGCTTTCGAGCGACGATTTCTACCCGACCTTCAACCGGCCCAATGTCGATCTGATCGACGTATCGGAAACCAAGGGGCTTCAGAGCCTCACCGAAAAGGGCTTCATTGCCAACGGCAAGGAATATGAGGTCGACTGCGTCATCTTCGCCAGCGGATTCGAGGTGACCAGCGATCTCGAACGGCGCTGGGGCATGGACGTCGTCGAAGGCCGTGACGGCACGTCGATCTACGACAATTGGCGCGAGGGGCCCAGGACCCTGCACGGCACCATGACTCATGGTTTCCCGAACCAGTTCTACATGGGCTATATCCAGGGTGGCCTCAACGCCACGGTGACCCGGCAATTGGGCGGCCAGGGCGAGCATATCGCCCATATCATCGCCGAGACGCTGCGGCGCGGCGCTGCCTCGGTCGAGCCGAGCGCCGAGGCGCAGGCCGACTATGTCCGCACCTTCGAAGCGATCGAGATCGACCTCTCGCAATTCCAGCGCGAGTGCCCGCCGAGCTACTTCAACAATGAAGGCGAGGGGAATCCCAAATGGGCGCTGTTCCGCGGCTACGGCCATGGCTGGACGGCGTTCGAGGCCCTGCTCAGCGAATGGCGCGCCGAAGGCGACATGAAGGGGCTGATTGTCTCGTCATGATCGCCGGGGCGTTTGGGTGGGGCCGGGGCGCTGAGATAGGGTCGTCCTGCGCGCGATCCGGCTCGGCGCAGGCGCGCCTGCGTGTCGGGTTCGGCCTGGAATGCTGGAGGACGTCATGAACAAGCCGTCGGGAATCGCCGTTGAGGACCTGGCGAAGCCGCTTACCTACCCGGTCGAAGCGTTCCTTTCGCGCGACTATGCCGAGGCCGAGAAGGAGAAGCTCTGGCCGAGGGTCTGGCAGCTCGTCGAGCGCGTCGAGGATTTCAGGGAAGTCGGCGACTTCGTCACCTACAATATCGCCGACGATTCGATCATCGTCCTCAAGACGGGCGACGGGACGTTCAACGCCTTCCACAATGTCTGCCCGCATCGCGGCCGCCAGCTGATCAACGTGCCTGACGGGGTCCACAGCGTGCGCGGCAACCGCCGCACTTTCATTTGCGGCTTCCACGGCTGGACCTTCGATACCGAGGGCAACAACACCTATATCCTCGACAAGGAGGATTGGCAGGGCGCGCTGACGCCCGAGCTGACCTGCCTCAGCAAGATCAGGGTAGAGAGCTGGGGCGGCTGGGTATGGATCAACATGGATGCCTCCGCCGAGCCGCTGCCCGAGTATCTCGGCCGCGCGGGCGAAGTCCTGTCGCATTTCGAGCTCGACCGCATGTCGTACAAGTGGCGGCAATGGGCAATCTATCCGTGCAACTGGAAGACCGCGATCGAGGCGTTCATGGAGCCCTACCATGTCGCCGGGACGCACACCCAGCTGCTCGATTACGGTGATTATTACGCTTACAGCGCCGCGCACGATCGCCACAGCGTCAGCGGGTTCGACCAGAAGGGTCTTGCCGCCAAGATGGCGCAGGGGGGATCGGTGTCCCGGGCGGGCAAGGGTGAGGACGCCCGCATCTCGACCTATGAACTGGCACGCGAGAATTTCGAGACGCTGAACTTCACCGGTTCGACCGATACGCTGGTCAATGCCGCCAAACGCCTGGTCGACGAACTGCCCGAGGGCACGCCGGCCAGCGAGGTGATTGCGCACTGGATGAAGTCAGCCAAGGCCGATGACGCCGCGCGCGGCGTCGCCTGGCCGGAAATTCCGCCCGAGATCATGGCCGAGGCGGGGCTGGCGTGGAGCCTCTTCCCCAATCTCACCATCCTGCAGGGGGTGACCTTCGCGCTCTGCTACAGGACGCGGCCCTATGGCAACGATCCCGACAAGTGCATTTTCGAGGCCTATGCGCTGGAGCGCTATCCGGAGGGCGATGCGCCCGAGACGGCATGGATCGAGGCTGCGCCGACGGCCGAGCAATGGGGGGCCATCCTCGCGCAGGATTTCGCGAACATGGAGTGGGTGCAGAGGGGCATGAAGTCGCGCGGCTTCCGCGGCCCGCTCCCCAATCCGCACCAGGAACGCAAGATCACCAATTTCCACCGCAATCTGGCCCAGTTCATGGGCACGGGCGAACCGAGGTTACTGAAATGAGCTATGACGATCCGAAGCCCGCAACGGCAACCTCAGACCTCAAGCTGAAGGCGGGCGGCACGCCGGTCTACAAGCGCATCCTCGACCTGTTCGAGGCTGAGGGGATCAAGACCCTTTTCGGCATTCCCGATCCGAACTTCGTCCATCTCTGCCTCGAGGCCGAGGCGCGCGGCTGGACCGTCGTCTCGCCGCACCATGAAGCCGCCGCCGGTTTCATGGCCGAGGCAGCGTCGCGCATCACCGGCAAGCCTGCCCTCTGCTTCGGCACGCTCGGGCCCGGCCTGGCGAACATGATGCCCGCCATCCAGTGCTGCAAGGTCGAGAATTCGCCGGTCATCTTCCTCGGCGGCCAGCGCGCCCGCGTCACCGAGCGCCGCGTGCGGCGGGGGCGGATCCAGTTCGTCCGCCAGGAGCCGATGATCGAGGACTCCGTCAAATATTCGGGCGCGATCGAATATGCCGACCAGACCGACGAAGTGATCCGCGAGGCGATCCGGGTCGCGATGTCGGGCACGCCCGGGCCGACCTATGTCGAATATCCGAGCCATATCATCCTCGAGGAACTCGACGTCCCGCCGGTGCTGCCGCCGCACCGCTATCGCCTCACCAATCAGGGCGCCGATGGCGACCGGATCGCCGAGGCGGCCAAGCTGATCCTCGAAGCGAAGAACCCGATCCTGCTGGTCGGCCATGCGGTGCACACCACCAAATCGGGTGCTGCCGTCCGCGAACTGGCCGAGCTGATGAACTGCCCGGTCATCCAGACATCGGGCGGCACCTCCTATATCGAGGGCATCGAGGACCGCACCTTCCAGTACGTCTTCTCCGACGCGTCGATCGAGGCGGTCGAGGCATCGGACTGCGTCGTCGCGTTGGCCACCGAACTGGGCGAGCCGGTCCATTTCGGCCGCTGGCGGCATTGGCATGCCGGCGAGGCGACCCGCAAATGGATCTATGTCCAGCAGGACCCGACCGCGATCGGCGTCAACCGCCCGATCGACGTGCCGCTGGTCGGCGACGTCCGCGCGGTCGTGCCGCAGCTCAGCCGCGCGCTCGGCAAGGGGCGACCCGCGGGCCCTGATCTCGCCAAGTTCATGAAGGACGGCCAGGCCGAGCTCGACCAGCTCGCCGTGGAGACATTGAGCAAGAGCGACGGCACCGGCGACGTGCCGATCCACACCTCGCGCTTCATCGTCGAGGCGACCAGGGCCTTCCCCAAGGACGGGATCATGATCCGCGACGGCGGCGCCTCGGTGATCTTCGGCTGGACCTATAACCAGTGCAAGCCGAACGACGTGATCTGGAACCAGAATTACGGGCATATCGGCACCGGCCTGCCTTATGCCACCGGCGCGATGCTCGCCGACCAGGCCGAGACGGGCAAGTCACGCCCGGGCATGCTGGTGACGTCGGATTCGTCCTTCCTGTTCCACATCGCCGAGCTCGAGGTCGCGGTGCGCCGCAACCTGCCCCTGGTCTGTGTGGTGGCGGTCGATTTCCAATGGGGGCTCGAAGTCGGCGTCTACAAACGCACCTTCGGCCCCGGCACCGCCGAGACCGGCACGCACTGGAGCAACAAGGTGCGCTTCGACAAGATCGCCGAAGGCCTTGGCGCCAATGGCGATTATGTGACGCGGGCTGACGAGATCGGCCCTGCGATCGAGCGCGCCTATGCGCGCATCGCCGAAGGCGGCGGCCCGACGGTCATCCATGTGCCGATCGACCCCAAGGCGAATTCGGAAGAGATGCCGAAATACGACAAGTTCCGCACCTGGTACGCCGAAGGCACGCAGTAACTGACGAAAGCCCCTCCCCTTCAGGGGAGGGGCTAAAAAAGACGGAGAGACTCATGCGCGACTATCTGAAATTCTACATTGACGGCGCGTGGGTCGACCCGATCGAAGCGAAGACCGCGGATGTCATCAACCCTGCGACCGAGGCGGTTGCCGGCCGGATTTCGCTCGGCTCGGCTGCCGATGTCGACAAGGCAGTCGCCGCAGCGCGTATGGCTTTCGCGAGCTGGTCCCAGACCACGCGCGAGCAGCGGCTCGACCTGCTCGGCGCCATCCAGGCCGAATATGCGAAGCGCCAGACCGAACTCGGCGACGCGATCATCGAGGAGATGGGCGCGCCGTCGTCGCTCGCGCACGGCTTCCATGTCGGCCTCGGCGCCGGCCATCTCCAGACTGCGATCGAAGTGCTGCGCGACTTCAAGTTCGACGAACCGCACGGCGCGACGGTGATCGCCAGGGAGCCGATCGGCGTCTGCGCCCTGATCACGCCGTGGAACTGGCCGATGAACCAGACCTGCGTGAAGATCTTCCCGGCGCTCGCCACCGGCTGCACCATGATCCTGAAGCCGCCCCAGCTCGCGCCCTTCTCGGCGCAGATCCTGGCCGAGATCCTCCACGCGGCCGGGGTCCCGGCGGGCGTGTTCAACATGATCCAGGGCAGCGGGAGCGTCATCGGCACCGCGCTCTCGACCCATGAGGATGTCGACATGGTCTCCTTCACCGGCTCGGAGCCGGTCGGCGTCCAGATCCAGAAGGATGCGGCGGCGACGGTCAAGCGCGTCGCGCTCGAGCTCGGCGGCAAGAGCCCGTTCATCGTGCTCGACGACGATGCGCTCGCGGCCAATGTCGCCGGCGCGACGGCGGGCATGATGGGCAATTCGGGCCAGACCTGCAGCGCCGGCTCGCGCCTGCTCGTCCCCGCCGCGCGGATGGAGGAAGCCATCGCCGCCGCGCGCACCGCGGCCGACGGCGTGACGGTGGGCGATCCCAGGGGCAATGTCGCGATGGGCCCGGTCGTCTCGAGGGCGCAGTATGATGTCATCCAGTCCTATATCCAGAAGGGCCTCGACGAAGGCGCGAAGCTCATTGCCGGCGGCCTCGGCCGCCCGGACGGGCTCGACAAGGGCTGGTTCGTCAGGCCGACCGTGTTTGTCGGTACCAACGACATGGTCATCGCCCGCGAGGAGATTTTCGGGCCGGTGCTGGTGATCATCGGCTATCAGGATGTCGATCACGCCGTCGAGATCGCGAACGACACCAGCTTCGGCCTTGCCGGCTATGCCAACGGCAGCGACCTCGACCAGTGCCGCGCGGTCGCACGGCGGATGCGGACCGGCTGGATCAGCATCAATGGCGGCTTCGATTTCCACGCGCCGTTCGGCGGCTACAAGCGCAGCGGCAATGGCCGGGAATGGGGCGAATATGGTTTCCACGAATATCTCGAGGTGAAGTCGCTGCTTGGGTACGGCGCCGCTTGAGAAGCAAGCCTCACGCCCTTTTGTGCTCCCGCGAAGGCGGGAGCCCAGACTGGGTCCCCGCCTTCGCGGGGACACATCAGGACGCTGGCGACTGAGAGGACCCCTGATGGCAACGCAACCCAGCCGCTACACCGCCCCAATCGCGACGACCCTCGCCGAAGGCTGGACCCTCACCCGCCTCACCCCGCCAAGCCGCCTCTTCGGCGCCAACGGCCTCGCCACCGGCCCCGATGGCCGTATCTACGTCGCCCAGGTCCCGGGCAGCCAGGTCAGCGCGATCGATGTCGATACCGGCATGATCGAGACGATCAGTGCGATGGGCGGCGACATCGTCGCGCCCGACGATCTGGTGTTCGACGACCGGGGCAATCTCTATCTCACCGAGATCACCGAGGGCCGGGTCTGCATGCGCACCCCCGACGGCCAGGTCCGCATGATCCAGGGCGACATGCCGGTCGCCAATCCGATCACCTGGCACCAGGGCAGGCTGATCGCCGGCGAATGCCGGGTCGGCGCGCGGATCATGGAGCTCGATCTCAACGGCGGCGCACCCCGCGTGATCCTCGACAATGTGCCGATGGCCAATGCCTTCCAGGTCGGCCCCGACGGCAAGCTCTATTTCCCGGTGATGGGCACCAACGAGATCTGGCGCGTCGATCTCGCCGGCGGCGCGTCCGAAGTCGTCGCAGGCGATCTCGGCGTGCCCGACTCAGTCAAGTTCGACAGCAAGGGACGGATCGTCACCACCCAGGTCGCGAGCGGCCAGGTGCTTCGGCTCGATCTCGTCAGCGGCAGGCGCGAAATCCTCGCCGACCTCGGCCCCGGCCTCGACAATGTCACCTTCATCGGCGACCGGATTTTCGTCTCGAGCATCCCCGGCGAGATCACCGAGATCCTCAGCCCCGGCAGGATCCGCCCGATCGTCCCGCGCTCGCTTCAATGGCCGCTCGGCCTCGCGGTCGGCGCCAACGGCGCGATCTTCGTCGCTGATGGCGTGTTCGGCTACACCCTCCGCCCCGGCGGCGCGCTCGAGCTTGCGGGCATGATCTTCTATCCCGGCTGCCCCGGCTACATGCGCGGCGTCGCGGCGGGGGCGCAGGCCGGCGAATGGATCATCACCACCGGTCTCGGCGCGGTCGCCCGCTATCGCCCCGCCGCCGGCGAAAGCGACTTCCTCGCTACCGGCTATGACCAGCTCATGGGCGTCGCGGTCGCGCCGGGCGGCGCGGTGGTCTTCGCTGAATATGGCACCGGCCGGGTGCTGTCGGCGGAGAATGGCGACGTCACCGAACTCGCCGCCGGGCTCGACAAGCCGATGGGCGTTGCGATCGGCAGCGACGGGGCGGTTTATGTCGCCGAGGCCGGCGCCGGCCGGATCGTGAAGCTCGCGGGCGGCAAGGCCGAGCCAGTGCTCGAAGGCCTGCGGCGCCCCGAAGGCCTCGCGATCGCCGGCGGGCGCCTCGTGACGGTCGATACCCTCGCCAAGCAACTCGTCGCCTGCAATCTCTCCGGCGGCGGGCGCGAGATGCTCGCCAGCGGCCTGGCGGTCGGCGCGCCGGCTGGCGTCACCGCCAAGTTCCTCGGCCCGATCGGCGATATGGCGGGCCCGATGATCAATTTCAGCGCTGTGACCGCTGGACCTGACGGCACGCTCTACGTGTCGGCAGATGCGGAAGGCAGCGTGCTCTCACTTCGCTCCGAGTAGGTCCTTTTCGCCTGGGATTCGCTTTCTGCTCGCCTGAAGCTTTAATTGCGACCTCGCTCCGATCCGGATAGGCTTGTCTCGTGGTAAGACTGGGATTCGATGTGACGCACGATTGGCTTATCTACGTGTTCGTAATCCCGACCCTGCTGGCCGTTTTCTGGGCGCGCGATTTTTTCTCATTAGAAAGCCCTCGGAAGAAGATCGCGATCGGATTTGCGACTCTTTGTTTGTCACTTATTATCATCGTAACGACGCCGAAATTGCTTCCAAGGTTGTTATCAACCGACACAGGCTTTTCGCTTGAGCAAGCCGCCCTAATGGCCTCGAGTTCCATAGGAGGCGGCGGGGTGGTCTTGTCGATTATACTCATTGTGGGGGGGCTCATTCAGGGGTTCCAGAGATGGGCTTATTATCGGCGCAATCCCCATCTCAGGCAGTTGCGGTCGATGGGTTCACCGCCTGACTCAAATACGTAGCCTTCAACCCGCTTGCGTCCCTCCGCCAACTGCCGCGACAGCATCCGGGCATCCCAAGCAGCGGACGATATCGGTGAAAGCGCATTAATTGCGCGAGGCTGGCGCGCGTCGGCTACCCGCAAAACATCAAGCCCATCGTCACCAGGATTGCCGCCCGCTACCTTTCCGTGAACCAACACCCGCGAGGATTTCTGGGCGAAACCTGGCGGGGACCTGCATCGGTCGGGATGCCGTCGATCCGCCTCGTTGCTCGATTCAACCCGGAGGAAAATCATTGCAGTGTAGCCGGGTTGGCTCCTCACCCCGGGGTCCGGACTCGCTCTTTCTCATGACCGTGCAGGCGAGCATTCGCGCCATGTCGACGCTTTCCCTGTTATCGCGGGCAGCTTCGCTGTTAATCGCAGGATGTTTCCCTGTTATGCCCAACAGTTTCGCTGTTCTGAATAACAGGGAAAAGACTGGTAAGTTATTGATATAGTTATGTAAATACTGGAGAAAGCGCCACGGGAACGCCGAAAATAAAAATCTTTCCCTGTTCTTTCCCTGTTATTAGCCCGGAACAGCGTAAATCCGGCTCTCAGCCCCCGCTCATCTGCGCTGAAACCGTCCGCCCCGCCGCCACCAGCGCGTCGCCCAGCGCCTCCAGGCCGCGCTTCTTGATCGCGCTGCCGATGCCGATCGCAACCAGCGCATGGCTCGGCTTGCCCGGCGCTTTCCACACCGGGGCGGCGAGCACGGCGACGCCGGCGATGTAATTTCCGTCATCGACCGCGAAGCCCTGCGCGCGGGTTTCGGCGACCTGTTCCCGCCACGCCTCGAAGCTCGGCGGTTCGTCCCAGCGCAGCGTCCTGAATCGCCGGGCGAGTTCGGCCTCGGGATAGTCGCCGAACGCAGCGATGCACCGCCCCGTGGCACTGATCAGCGCGGGGAAGCGGCTGCCGACCTGGGTGCTGAGCTGGAAATTGTTGCCCGAACGCGAGACGGCGACCGCGATGATATGGTCGAGCCCGACGATCTGCACGCCGAGCATCGTCACGCCGAAATCCCCGGCGATACGATCGAGCACCGGCTGGATCAGGTCGGGGAACTGGTTCCGCCGCAGCCATTGCCGCGCCAATGTCAGCACGCCGGCATCGAGCGCATAGCGTTTCGTGTCCGGATCGAAGGCAATCAATTCCTCCTCGGCCAACGCGCGGAGCACATAGAGGCAGGTGCTCGGCACCAGGCCCAATTCGCGCGCAATCGCCTGCACGCCGAGGGGGGTGTCGCTCTTGCCGAGGAGGCGCAGGATTGCCGCCGCCCGTGCAATCGCGGGAGCCTTGCTCGGGGAAGCGGGGGATTCCACCATCTCGTCTCCTTGCATCGCCAGGGCGATGCTTCATCGTTCAATATACAGAACAGCATTCGATATATGCAACAGTTTTACAGCATGACATAGAATTTGGCGGGCGAGGGGCTGATCGAAGAGTCGCTCCCGCGATGCGAAAAGACTGGTGCGCGATGAAGCTGACCGATTTCACAGACTATGCCGATGCGATCGCGCACGCGGACACCAACGCGCCCTGGGCGCTGTTCGACGGCGACCGCGACCGGTTCAACATCGCGCATGAATGCATCACCCGCCACGCCGACGGCAGCGGCCGCCCAGCCGTCCGTCTCGCCCATGCGGATGGTCGCGACGAAATCCTCAGCTTCGACCAGATCTCCGCCGGCGCCGCCCAGTTCGCGCACTGGCTCGACGCGAACGGCATCGCCCCCGGCGACCGCATCGCCTTCATGCTCGAGCCGTCCTTGCCCTTCTATGTCTGCCTGTTCGGCGCGATGCAGTCGGGCGCGATCAGCGTGCCGCTCTTCACCTTGTTCGGGCTCGATGGGCTTCGGCTCCGCATCGACGATTGCAAGCCCAAGCTGCTGATCACGAACCGCGAAAAGGCCGAGCTCGCCCGCCAGATCGAAGGCGTCACCGTCATTGTCGCCGATGACGGGCTGCTCGATGAGATCGCCACTTTCCCGGCCAGCTATGCGCCGCAGACCAAGGCGACCGATCTCGCCGTCTTCCAATACACCTCGGGCACCACCCGCGAGCTGCCCGAAGCGGTCAAGCACACCCACCGCGCGCTCGTCACGCTGATGTTCGCCGCGCTCTACGGCACCGGCATTCGCCCCGGCGACGATTTCTTCTGCCCGTCATCGCCTGCCTGGGGCCATGGCCTGTGGCACGGCACGCTGGCGCCGCTCGCGCTCGGCGTCTCGACCGGCACCTTTGTCGGCCGCTTCGACGCGGTCCGTCTCATGAAGGCGCTGCAGGATTACCGCATCACCAACATGTCGGCGGCCGCCACCCACTATCGGATGATGAAGAACAGCGGCCGGGCAGGGGACTTCACCTTCGCGATCCGCAAGCTCTCCTACACCGGCGAGCCGATCGATCCCGCCACGCTCGACTTCATCGAAGAGACCTTCCACGTCCCCGCCTGCAGCATGTACGGCACCACCGAGATCGGCGTCGTGCTGGTCAATTTCCCGGGCGCCGAGGATTTCGCGGTCAAGCCCGGCTCGCTCGGCAAGCCAGTCCCCGGCCAGCGCCTCCAGGTCCAGAATCCCGATGGCTCGCCGACCGAACCCGGCGTCGTCGGGGAGCTGATGCTCTGGCGCCGCGACCGCTGGGAGACGACCAAGGATTTGGCCAGGATCGACGAGGACGGCTATTTCTATCACTGCGGGCGCGCCGACGACGTCATCATCTCGGCCGGCTGGACGATGAGCGCGGTCGAGATCGAAAACACCCTGCTCAAGCACGCCGACGTGCAGGAATGCGCCGTGATCGGCGCGCCCGACGCGACGCGCGGCCTGGTCGTGAAGGCGTTCGTCGTTTCGTCCCGCGCGCCGAGCGATGCCTTCGTCACCGAGCTGCAGAATTTCACGCGCGAGCGGCTCGCCCAGCATGAATTTCCGCGCCTCGTCGAATTCGTCGCCGAGCTTCCCAAAACGCCTGCGGGGAAGGTTCACCGCAAGATCCTGCGCGACCGCGAAGCAGCGGCCGCCCTCGCCCTCACCAACTGAATCCAGGAGAAGATTGATATGGCTACCGTCCTCGAAAAACCCGAACAGCGCTTTCCCAAGATCACCGAGGAAGGCCTCGACGATCTGCGCAAGCGCATCGGCGTCAAGATCGAAAACACGATCGAGCCGTGGAACTACGAAGCCACGCGCGACGCGATCCGTCACTATGCGCACGGCATCGGCGACGATAACCCGCTGTGGACCGATCCGGCTTATGCCGAGAAGACCAAGTACGGCACGCTGGTCGCGCTGCCGAGCTTCCTGTTCACCACCAGCCGGATCATCTCGGGCTATTGCGGCGGCCTGTCAGGCGTTCATGCCATGTGGGCGGGTGCCGACTGGACCTGGCACAAGCCGGTCCTGCGCAACGACACGATCCGCACCGAGGCCTATCTGAAGGATCTGGTCGAGCATCAGACCAAGTTCGCCGGCCGCAGCTTCCAGCAGATCTATCATGTCGATTTCTTCAACCAGGGCGGCGACAAGGTTGCCGAGGCCGACAGCTGGGTGTTCCGCACCGATCGCGACGAAGCGCGCGAGCGCGGCACGAAATACACCGAGGCGCGCGGCCGGGTCGAGCAATATACCGAGGAAGAGCTCGCCGAATTCACCCGCCTCTACCAGGCCGAGGAAATCCGCGGCAGCAATCCGCGCTACTGGGAAGACGTCAATGTCGGCGATCAGCTCCCGCGCATGATGAAGGGCCCGATGACGGTCACCGGCTTCATCTGCTACGCGCAAGGGTGGGGTGGCCTCTATATCCGCGCCAACAAGCTCGCCAACCAGATGCAGCAGGCGCATCCCGGCCTCGGCATCCGCAACCGCTTCAACGTGCCGGATTGCCCCGAGCGGGTTCACTGGGACGAAGCCTTCGCGCTCGAAGTCGGCGCACCGGGCGCCTATGATTATGGGCCCGAGCGTTGCTCATGGCTGACTCACCATGTCACCAACTGGATCGGTGACGACGGTTTCCTGGTGAAGTCGAAGTGCCAGATCCGCCGCCACAATCCGGATGGCGACGCGCTCTATATCGACGGCTCGGTGATCCGGAAGTTCGAAGAGAACGGCAGGAAATTTGTCGAGATCCAGCAGCAGGCGACCACCCATCGCGGCGAGAACTCGGCCTTCGGCACCTCGATCGCCGAACTGCCCAGCCGCGGCGACAGGTAAGCGGTCAGCGTTCCGGCCCGTTTCCTATTGGGGCGGGCCGGTTTAGCTTGAGGCGATGACGCCTTTCCAGCATGTACCCCCCTTGCTTCCCCGGCGAAGGCCGGGGCCCAGTTGGGGGACGTCCGTGATAGGCCGAATCGATCATTTTCACTGTTCCCCGACTGACTCACCGCCGGGCAGTGACCTCGCATGACCGATAACACTCCTCCTACCTGGCCCGGCCCGCTCAAGGGCATTCGCGTGCTCGATTTCACCCGTGTGCTCGCAGGCCCCGCCGCCGCGCAGGCGCTGGCCGATCTCGGCGCCGAGGTGATCAAGATCGAGCCGCCCGGCACCGGCGACGAAACTCGCACCTTCCCGCCGCACCGCGACGGGGAGAGCCATTATTTCCTCAGCGTCAATCGCGGCAAGAAAAGCATCGTCATTGACCTCAAGACCGAGGCGGGGCTGAAGCTGGCGCGCGATCTCGCCGCGAAATGCGATATCCTGGTCGAGAATTACCGGCCCGGCGTGATGGATCGGCTCGGGCTCGGCTATGAAACGCTCTCTGCGATCAACCCGGGCCTGATCTATTGCGCGATCTCGGGCTTCGGCATGACCGGGCCCCTGCGCGACCGGCCGAGCTTCGATATCGTGCTCCAGGCGATGTCGGGCGCGCTCAGCGTCAATGGTGAGCCCGGCGCGCTGCCGACCAAGCTCGGCATTCCGCTCGGCGATCTGATCGGCGGCATCAACGGTCCGATCGCCATCCTGGCCGCGCTTCACGAACGTCACGCCACCGGGCGCGGCCGGTTGATCGACATCAGCCTGATGGACGGGCTGGTCGGCATGCTCGGCTATCTCGCCCAGCTCGCCTTCTTCACCGGCGAGGATCCGACGCCGCAGGGCTCGCAGCATTCCAATCTGGTGCCCTATGGCATCTTCCCGGCCAAGGATGGCTCGATCGTCGTCGCCTGCCTGACCAACGGTTTCTGGGTCCGGATCTGCGAAGCGCTCGGCATGCCCGAGAACATCGCCGACCCCCGCTTTGCGACGATCGAGCAGCGCCGCGACAACCGCGCTGCGGTCAACGATCTGCTGACGGCCTTTACCCGGGAACGCACCGTCGCTGACCTGGTCGCGATCTTCGCCGCTCACCAGGTGCCGCACGCACCGATCCTGGGGGTGAAGGAAGCGCTGGCCCAGCCCCAGGCCGTGGCGCGCGAGATGGTCGTCGAGGTCGATCACAAGACCCTCGGCAAGATCCCCATCGTCAACCGCTCGATCCGCTATGTCGGCGCGCCGCAGCCCGTCCCGGAGGCGCCGCCGGTGCTCGGCGAAGATACCAGCGACATCCTCGCCAACGTCCTCGGCATGACCGCCGACGAGATCGAGGCGCTGCGGGCCGCGAACGTCGTCGCCTGACGGGGACCGATTCAATCTCTCTGAAAAGAGTGCGAGAGAGGGATTATGGACGACCATGAATTCCCGCAAACGCTCGCGGTCCATAGGACCTCACACCCCAGTCGTCTGCCGGACTTGTTCCGGCATCCATGCTTCCGCAAGCGCTTCAGGCGTTGCGTAGGTGGCACCATGGACCCCGGAACAAGTCCCACTGCTGTCCGGGATTTTATCTGTAGGGGTTGGTGCACGGCAGACAAATCCTG
>NZ_BAAAEH010000019.1:0-3590 GCF_039522915.1 Sphingomonas oligophenolica | reverse complement strand
GGACGGCTAAAGCCTCTTACCGGCTGAAGCCGGTGGTTTTGACCTCAAAAAATGACAATAAAAAAATCGCGATAACAGCGGGGAGCAGCGGGAAACCGCGGTCGCGGTGCAGGCACCGGGCGAATTCAGGGTCTCGAACAGCCGCTAACGATGCGGCAAAAAGGACCTGAAGCAAGCCGCCCAAAGTCCGGGCTGCTCTATTCCTTCGCGGGCGCCTTCACCACCGACACGTCAATGGCAGCCGTCGCGATCGGCGGGCCCTTGGCGATCACCGCGGCAAGCTGGGTCGCATCGCCGCAGCCAGTCTTGCCGCAGATCGTGCGGATCTTGGCGAGATTGTCCTTCGCGCGCTGCACCGCGCCCTTGGCGACGAAGGCCTCGCCCTGGCCCTTCAGCGCCGAGACGTCATTGGGCTCGAGCAGCAGCGCTTCGCGGTAGAAGCGGATCGCCTTGCCCGGCAGGCCGCGCGCCGTCGACACATCGCCGAGCGTGACGAAGGCGAGGCGGTTGCGCGGATCGACCGCAAGCGCGGTCTCGAGCGCATCGCTCGCTGCGTCGAGATCGCCGGCCGCCTCGGCCGCCTGGCCCTTGGCGAGAAGCGCCATGGAACGCGGATCGATCTGGTCGTCGGGGCGCTGGCCGTGGAGCGAAGTCGAAATGGTGAGAAGCGTCAGCGCAGCGGCGGCGGCGACGGTCGAATAACGCATGATCAACTCCAGCTTCGGCACAATGGCCAGAGCTAGCATGGGCGCTCGAGTCGCGCGACAAAAAACCCGTCGGTCGAGTCATGCCCCGGCGTCAGGCGGATGCCCGGGCCATGCGCGCGGCCGGCGGGCAGCGTGAGGCTCGCTGCCTGCCAGCCCGGATGGCGACCGAGAAACGCAGCTGCCTGCCCCGCCCCTTCCTCGTCGAGCAGCGAGCAGACGATATAGACGATCGCCCCGCCCGGCCTGACCAGCTCGGCGCCGATCTCGAGCACATGGCGCTGGGTCTCGACCAGCCGCTCGATCCGGTCGGGCGACAGCCGCCAGCGCGCCTCGGGGTTGCGCCGCCAGGTGCCGGTGCCCGAACAGGGCGCGTCGATCAGCACGCAGTCGGCGCTGCCGACCCAGTCGCCGAGCACCTCGAGCTCGCGGCCCGGATCGAGCAACCGCGTCTCGACGATGGTCGCCCCGGCCCGTGCAGCGCGCGGCGCGAGGCGCGACAGCCGGGCGCGGTCGGTGTCGGTCGCGAGCAGGACGCCTTCGTTGCCCATCAACGCGGCAAGCGCGAGCGTCTTGCCCCCGGCGCCGGCGCAGAGATCGACGATCCGCATGCCCGGCGCGGCGCGCGCGGCGAGCGTCACGATCTGGCTGCCGGCATCCTGCACTTCGATCGCGCCGTCCTTATAGGCGTCGAGCGCCTCGATATTGGTGCCCGACGGGAGCCGGAGGGCATCCGGCAGCCCGGCGATCGGCTCGGCGCCGTCGATCGGCGGCGGTGCCGGCTGGAGCCAGTTGATCCGGATATCGAGCGGCGCCCGCTCGATCAGCGCCGGCCATTCGCTTCCGGGCACATCGGATTTCTCGAGCCGCGACAGCATCCATTCGGGCGCGACGCCGGGCTTCGCCGCTGTCTCGCTCGCGCCGATCGGTGCCGGGCCATGGCCGACGCCGTCGAACAGGGCGGCGATCTCGGAATCGTTGGCGGCAAGGGCGAGCATTGCCGCTCGCCCGCTGCGCGGCCGCTCGCCGAGCTGGCGGATGGCGGCATAGACAAGCTCGCGCACCGCGCGGCGATCCTTGCTCCCGGCATAGCGCCGCTCGGTGAAATAGCGCGCGATCAGCGTGTCGGCCGCGGCGCCCTGGTCACGGGCGGCAGCGATGATCGCATCGAGCAGCTCGATCGCCGCCTGGACTCGGGCTGATGGGGTCATGGTTCATTTCCTCTTCCCTCCCGGGAGAGGGCGACGCGTCATTGCGTCGGATAGTTCGGTGCTTCCCGCGTGATCGTGACGTCATGGACATGGCTCTCGCGCAAGCCGGCGCCGGTGATCTGGACGAACCGAGCACGCTTCTGCAGCTCCTCGATCGTCGCCGAGCCGGTATAGCCCATCGCGGCACGGACGCCGCCGACCAGCTGGTGGATCACGTCGCGCGCCGGGCCCTTGTAGGCCACCTGCCCTTCGATCCCTTCGGGGACGAGCTTCAATTGGTCCTTGATGTCCTGCTGGAAATAGCGATCGGCCGATCCCCGCGCCATCGCGCCGACCGAGCCCATGCCGCGATAGGATTTGTACGAGCGGCCCTGGTAGAGGAAGGTCTCGCCCGGCGCTTCCTCGGTGCCCGCGAGCAGCGAGCCGATCATCACCGCCGAGGCGCCGGCGGCGAGCGCCTTGGCCATGTCGCCCGAGGTGCGGATGCCGCCATCGGCGACCACCGGCACGCCCGATTTGGCGGCTTCCGCGGCGCAGTCCATCACCGCGGTGAGCTGCGGCACGCCGACGCCGGCCACCACGCGGGTCGTGCAGATCGAGCCCGGACCGATCCCGACCTTGATCCCGTCGGCGCCGGCATCGATCAGCGACCGCGTCGCCTCGGCGGTGGCGACATTGCCGGCGATCACCTGGACTGAATTGGAGAGCCGTTTCACCCGCTCCACCGCACGCGCGACCTCGATATTATGGCCATGCGCGGTGTCGATCACGATCAGGTCGAGCTCGGCGTCGATCAGCGCCGCGGTGCGTTCGAAGCCCTTGTCGCCCACCGTCGAGGCGGCGGCGACACGCAGCCGGCCCGTCTCGTCCTTGGTCGCGTCGGGATACATCACCGCCTTTTCGATATCCTTCACGGTGATCAGGCCGATGCAGCGATAGGCTTCGTCGACGACCAGCAATTTCTCGATCCGCCGCTGATGGAGCAGGCGCCGTGCTTCTTCCTGGCTCACGCCGGGCGAAACGGTCGCGAGATTCTCATGAGTCATCAGCTCGGCGACCGGCTGGCGCGGGTTGCCGGCGAAGCGCACGTCGCGGTTGGTGACGATGCCGACCAGCTTGCCGTTCTTCTCGGTGACCGGGATGCCGCTGATCCGGTGGTGCGCCATCAGCGCCTGCGCCTCGGCGAGCGTCGCCTCGGGCGCGATGGTGATCGGGTTGACCACCATGCCCGATTCGTAGCGCTTCACCGCGCGGACGGCGGCGACCTGCTCCTCGATCGTCATGTTGCGGTGGAGCACGCCGATCCCGCCCAGCTGCGCCATCACGATCGCCATATCGGCCTCGGTGACGGTATCCATCGCCGCGGAAACGACCGGAATGTTGAGCGCGATGCCGCGCGTCAGCCGGGTCGCGGTGTTGGTCTGGCTCGGGACGATATCGGACGCGGCCGGATACAGCAGGACATCGTCGAAAGTGAGGCCGAGGCGGATGTCCATTGGATGCCAATTCCTGCGCATGGGGGGCGAGTCGTGGCGGTCCATGTAAACAAGGGGCCTTGGATGCGCTAGGGGCGCGAGCGTGCGATGTCCCACCCCGTCACCCCGGACCTGTTCCCACTGCTGTCCGGGATTTTTCCTGCTGTGCCTAGATTGAGGGCGAGTTGGGGAGATGGAGG
>NZ_BAAAEH010000018.1:0-32107 GCF_039522915.1 Sphingomonas oligophenolica | reverse complement strand
GTCCCAACTCTTCCCAGTCTCGTCAAACTCGCATCAGCCTGACGCCCGAGAATCTGCCCCAGTTACCAATTCCGCTGTTATCGGATAACAGCGGGAGAACAGCGACGGAACAGCGACGCGGAACAGCGGGGAACAGCGGCAACAACAGCGGAGCGGTGCGCCATAGCAGCGGGAGAATATCGTCCGACAATGTCAAAGAGCGGGACGGCCCTCATGGGGCGCCCATCCGCCATCGCCTTCCCACACTCTTCCCAGAGGTTGAATTGGCTGCGCATGCTTGTGTCGCCCGGCGACCCACTTCATGGCGGCGTCATGCCCGCCTTCACGCTCGCCGCATTGCTGATGATCGCGTCGGGATCGATTCATGCGGTGGTCAATGCGATCGTGAAAGGCGGGCGCGACAAGGCTGCTGGCCGTGCGATCACCGATGGGACGAGCGCAATCATCCTGTTGCCGGCCACCCTGCTGGTGCCATTGCCGCATGGCGCCTGGGGCTGGCTGGCGGCGAGCGCGCTCATCCATTGCTTCTATCTCTATGCGCTGATCCGCGCCTATCGAATCGCCGATCTCTCGGCGGCCTATCCGGTGCTGCGCGGCACCGCCCCGCTGATCACCGCGCTGGTGACGCTGGGGTTCCTGCGCGAACCGGCCACGACCAGCCAGATCGCTGGAATCGCGCTGATCGGCGCTGCGATGTTCGTGATGATCGCCGGCCGGCATATCGGCCGTGCCGCGCTCGGCTGGTCGCTGGCGACCGGACTCTGCATCGCCGGCTACACCGTGATCGATGCGATCGGCGTCCGCGCCGCGCCGAGCGCCGACAGCTATATCGTCTGGCTGTTCGTCCAGATGGGGGCGGTGGTCGTCCTGATGTTCGGCCTGCTCTCGCGCGGCGCAATGTTCGCGGCGGCGCGGGCGCAGTGGCGGCCCGGTGTGATCGCCGGGGTCCTCTCGATCCTGACCTATGGAATGGCGCTCACCGCCTTTTCGCTCGGGCCGACCGCGCCGCTCGCCGCGCTGCGCGAAACCGGCATGGTGACGGCGTTGCTGATCTCGATCCTGTTCCTGAAGGAGCGCGCCACCACCGGACGGGTGATCGGCGTGTTCGGGATATTGGGGGGCGCGGCGCTGATCCTCAGCGGCTGATTGACGGCGCCGCGATCCTGGCCGACGTTCTTGCCATGCCGAGAAAACCGCGCCGCCAGATCGTCAACTTCGCCGGATCGCCCGCGATCAAGGTGGGCGCGCCGTCGCCGCTCGGCGATATCTATTATTGGGTGATGGAGATGAGCTGGCCGGTTTTCATCGGCCTCGCCTCGCTCGTCTTCCTCGCCATCAACCTGATGTTCGGCGCGATCTACGCTCTCCTGCCCGGCACGGTGGCCAACGCAGTGCCCGGTTCGATCGTCGACGGCTTCTTCTTCTCGGTCGATACGCTGGGGACGGTCGGCTATGGCGTGATGGCGCCGGCTACTCATTTCGGCCATGCCATCGCCTCAGTCGAGATCCTGACCGGCCTGTTCTTTTCGGCCACCATGACCGGCCTGATCTTCGCGCGCTTCGCCCGGCCGCGCGAGAGCCTCGTGTTCAGCAATGTCGCCGTGATCGGCCGCTATGAAGGCAAGAAGGCGCTGATGGTCCGCGTCGCCTCGATGCGCTCGCAACCGCTCGCTGACGCCACCGCGCAAATGTCCTATCTGCGCACGGTGCATCTGCATGACGGGCGCACCTTCCGCAGCCTCAGCACCTTGCCGCTGATGCGCAACGTCAACCCGCTGCTCGGCCTTTCCTGGACGATCGTGCATCTGATGGAGGATGACAGCCCGCTGCTCGAATCGCTGTTGGGAGAAGATCGCTTCCTGCTCACGGTGACGATCGGCGGGCTCGATACGCTGCTCGCCAGCCCGTCACAGGGCGGCGCGCGCTATGACCGCGAGCATGTGCTGATCGACCATGAATTCGTCGATGTGATCTCAGACGAGAATGGCACGATTCGTCTCGACATGACCTTGCTTCATGATGCGGTGCCGATCAGCGGTTGAGCGAAGAACAATCGGGCCGGAGGCGGCTGGCCTGCACTGGGCGTCGTGTATTGGCCTGGCCAACAGGTACGTTCGGGCACTTTCCTTCCTGCTGCCCGGCGAGGGCCGGGGAAGAAAGGAAGTGAGGGCGGCCATGTGGTGCGCCTGATAGCGCCCCTATTTCGTCCAGCCCGCCAGCCAGTCGGCGAGCGCCTGGGGGCTCATGCTGCGGGCGTCGGCAAGCGCGGCGGTGTGACCCGGATTGAGCAGCCGGTCAGTGCGCGGATCGACGATGAGGACGCTCGGCACGCCCTCCAGCCGTTCAGTGATGCCGTAATGCGCCGGGATATCGAGGTTCTTGTCGAACCGGCCGACATCGACGACGACAATCTCGTAGCGCGCGGCGAGGAATTTACGGAGCTCGGGCAGGTCCATGGCGCCGGCGAGCAAGCGACAATCGAGGCACCAGTTGCCGCCGAGATCGATCAGCAGGAGCTTGTGGCGCGCCCTGGCGCGGGCTTTCGCGACGGCGACGACGGCGCGGGCGTTCGCCTGCTCGTCATAGGGCAGCGGCAGGGGCGTTGCGAGCTGGTCGAAGCTCGCGATCGATAGGTGCGGCGCAGGTGCGGCGCCTGCGGGCGCGGCGAAGGCGAGGCCGATAAGGGCGATGAGCAGAGTGCGCATGAACCGATCCTAAACTACAGCAATTTACTGTGCATTAGGCATGGGGCGTTGCGCGCACCGCAAAGAAAAACCCGGCACGCCTAAAGCGTACCGGGTCTTTTCTGTCGTCCAAAAGCCGGAACTTATGCGATCGAAGTGAGGTTCACCGCTGCATATTTGCCGCGCCGATCGACCTCGAGCTCGAATTCGAGCCGGTCGCCTTCGTTGAGGCTGGTCATGCCGCCGCGTTCCACCGCCGAGATATGGACGAACGCATCGGGCTGGCCATCGTCGCGCTGAATGAAGCCGAAGCCCTTCATCGCGTTGAAGAACTTGACCGTTCCGGTCGCCTTCTCGCCGGTCAGCTGGCGCTGCGGCCCGGCGCCACCGGCGGCACCACGCGGGCCGCCCGGACCCGCATCACGATCACGCGGCGGGCCGCGGTCAGTGACGGGGAGGGGCTCGCCCTCGATCTTGAGATCGGTCGCCGAGATACGGCCGCCGCGATCGACCAGGGTGAAGCCGAGCGGCTGTCCCTCGGCCAGACCGGTCAGGCCGGCCTGCTCGACCGCCGAGATGTGCACGAACACATCCTCGCCGCCATCATCGCGAACGACGAAGCCGAAGCCCTTCTGGCCGTTGAAGAATTTGACGACGCCCGTGCCCTCGCCAACGACCTGGGGCGGCATGCCGCGACCACCGCCGCCAGCGCCGGCTCCACCGCCGAAGCCGCCGCCGCTGCGGAAACCGCCGCCGCCGCCGCCGCCGAAGCGATCACCGCCGCCGCCGCCGAATCGGTCACCACCGCCACCGAAGCGATCGCCGCCACCGCCGAAGCGGTCACCACCGCCAAAGCCGCTGTCGAAACCGCCTTCACCGCCGAAACCGTCACGCTTGTCGCGCCCACGCCCGCCGCGATCCCCGCGGCGTCCTTTATCGAAACTCATGCCCTGTTCGTCTTCCCGGCTCGTCCAAATCGCCATATCAACACGCCCGCGCTGGACGAAAAGCGCGGATGTTCGAACGCCAAACCAATCGCGTCACCGAGTCGGTGTAGCGTAATTCCCCTTAGCCTGCGAATAAATTCGTCCGAAATACGGCAAGATCAATCGAATCGGTGACATCAAATCCACGCTTGCGCCGCGGGAAGGGGCACGGCAGACCCGCGGGCATGTCGATCATGGCCCTTATCACCGATCCCGCCGCCTGGGCGGCGCTTGCAACGCTGATTGTGATGGAGGTGGTGCTGGGGATCGACAATCTGATCTTCATCTCGCTCCTTTCCAACAAGCTGCCCGAAGACCAGCGGGCCCGGGTACGCCGGGTCGGCATCGGCCTCGCGCTGATCCTGCGCCTCGCGCTGCTCTCGACGATCGCCTGGATCGCGCAGATGGTGGTGCCGGTGTTCGACCTTGGCCTGGCCGGCGCGCTCGACACGCATGGCGAACCGAGCTTCGAGACCGCCTTTTCGATCCGCGACCTGATACTCATCGCCGGCGGCGTCTTCCTGCTGTGGAAGGCGACCAGCGAAATCCATCACAGCATGGATCCCGCCGAATCGGGCGAGGGGCTCGATGAGGAGGGCAACAAGAAGGGTCGCGCGGTGATGAGCTTCGGCGCGGCGATCGTGCAGATCCTGCTGCTCGACATGGTCTTCTCGATCGATTCTATCCTGACCGCGGTCGGCATGACCGACGACCTGCCGGTGATGTTCGTCGCCGTCATCGTCGCGGTCGGGGTGATGCTGTTCGCCGCGACCCCGCTCGCCGATTTCATCGCCCGCAACCCGACCGTGGTGATGCTCGCGCTCGGCTTCCTGCTGATGATCGGCATGGTGCTGATCGCCGACGGCTTCGGCGTGCATGTGCCCAAGGGCTATATCTACAGCGCAATGGCCTTTTCGGCCGGGGTCGAGACGCTCAACATCCTGTCGCGCAAGGCGCGCGAGCGCAAAAGAGCGGGAGGCGGAGGGCATTGAGCGGGACGCCGTTCGCGGCTAGGCGAACGGCATGACCGTTTATCTCCACGAAGAAGACATTCCCGCAGGGCTGTTCGCCGATGGCGCCGACATCGCCGTCGATACCGAGACGATGGGCCTGATCACGCCGCGCGACCGGCTGTGCGTCGTCCAGCTTTCAGACGGCGGCGCTGACGAGCATCTCGTCCGCTTCTCGCCCGGGAGCGATTATGCAGCGCCGAACCTGCGCGCGCTGCTCGCCGATCCCGCTCGCGTGAAGCTCTATCATTTCGCGCGATTCGACCTCGCCGCGATCAAACATTATCTGAAGGTCGACGCAGCGCCGGTCTATTGCACCAAGACCGCCTCGCGGCTGGTGCGCACCTATACCGATCGACATGGCCTGAAGGAGCTCGTCCGCGAGCTGCTCGGCCAGGATATCTCGAAGGCGCAGCAATCCTCCGACTGGGGCGGCCCCGTCCTTTCCGACGCGCAGAAGGATTATGCCGCCTCCGACGTGCGGTATCTCCACCGCATGCGCGAGGAACTCGACCGGCGCCTCGCGCGCGAGGGCCGGACGGCGCTTGCCCAGGCCTGTTTCGACTTCCTGCCCGCACGCGCCGACCTCGATCTCGCAGGCTGGCCCGAGATCGACATCTTCGCGCATGTCTGAAAACACCCGAAGAGCGGGCTTGGCCGCCCAAGGTTCCGGCGATGCGCAGCATCGCCGGAATGGCGGCGGAGGGTGGTGCCGCCTCGCCAAGGGCGACAAGAATGTCTGAAGCCGCGGTCAGCGTTCGCAGCGCCCGGCAGATCTGGGCTGCGCCGGGGAGCAGTCACGACCGGGTCATCGGCGTGCTGCGCCTCGTGCTGCCGGTGCTGATCGGCGTGCTCGCCGCATTCCTGGTGATGATGCCGCTTGCCGGATCGGGCGATGTCAGCTTCCTGCTCGACAAGAACAAGGTCGAGGTCGCCAAGGAAAGGCTGCGAATCCAGTCGGCTACCTATCGCGGGGAGGACGGCAAGGGGCAGCCCTTCAAGCTCACCGCGGGCTCAGCCGTGCAGAAGAGCTCGGCAGAGCCGATCGTCCAGCTCAACCAGCTCGCCGCGACGATCGGCCTTGCGGACGGGCCGGCCAGCGTCGTCGCCGATCATGGCCGCTATAACATCGACAGCCAGCAGGTAATGCTCGACGGCCCCCTGCGATTCAATGCGTCCGGCGGCTATCAGATCGACACCAACGACGCGACGGTCGACTTGAAGACCCGCATGATGCGGAGCGGCGGGGCGGTGACCGGCACCGTGCCGCAAGGGACGTTCAGCGCATCGCGGCTTACCGCCGACCTGGAAAACCATGTCGTGACGCTCGACGGCAATGCGCGCTTGCGGATCGTGCCGCGAAAGAGGAGATAGGCTGCCCATGGCCCGTCCGACCCGCATGATCGCGCTAGCAGCGCTTTTCCCCGTCTTTTTATGGGCCGGCGGGACGACGGCGCAGAACCGTCACGATTCGACCGCGCCGATCAATTTCGGCGCTGACCATATCGAGCTTCAGGACAAGGCGAATCGCGCGATCCTGACCGGCAACGTCTCCGTCCGCCAGGCGGAGATGACGCTCAATTCGGCCAGGATGACCGTCGCCTATACCGGTCAGGTGGTCGACGGCAGCCCCCAGGTTTCGCGGCTCGATGCTGCCGGCAACGTCACCGTCACCCGCCCCGACCAGACGGCGCGCAGCCAATATGCGGTCTATGACCTCAACAAGCGAATCATCACCATGCTCGGCGGCGTCACGCTCCTTCAGGGCGGCAACACCGTCAATGGCGGCCGGCTGACGATCAACCTCGATACCGGCCGCGCGGTGATTGACGGTTCGGCGGTCGGCGGCGCGCCCGGCACCGTGACGAACAGCGGCGGCCGGGTGACCGGCACCTTCTCGGTACCGAAGCGGAACCAGAGCCAATAGCGACCCGATACCGCTGGAATTGGCCCATAGCCGCGTGGTCGAATCGGAACAGTTGAACGCCGATCGACCCTAAATCACCGAATCGCCGCCTTTTTGATCGCGCTCGCCGCGTTCCGCTTTCCTTGGACACGCGTCTGTTGCATGAGCCTGTCCAATGACCACATGCACAAAGCCTGCCAATCGCAACGAACCAGGCATTTGTTGACCCAATGATGCGAGCACGGAACCCTTCATGGCCGATGTGACCACCCTTGAAGCGCCAATGCCGGAGAGCCACCCAATCGCCGAAGCACCGGTGATGAAAGGCCTGTCGGTCGTCTCGATCGCCAAATCCTACGACAAGAGAGTCGTGCTGTCTGACGTCTCGGTCTCGGTCGGGCGCGGCGAGGTGATCGGGCTGCTCGGGCCCAACGGCGCGGGCAAGACGACCTGCTTCTATTCGGTAATGGGGCTGGTGAAGCCCGATTCGGGACGCATCCTGCTCGACGGCGACGATATCACCGGCCTGCCCATGTATCGCCGGGCGATCCTCGGCCTCGGCTATCTGCCGCAGGAGACGTCGATCTTTCGCGGCCTCTCGGTCGAGAAGAACATCCTGACCGTGCTCGAGCTCTCCGAGCCCGACCCTGCGGCGCGCGAGACAAGGCTCAACACCCTGCTCGAGGAATTCGGCCTGACCCGGCTGCGCGATTCGCCGGCGATGGCGCTGTCGGGCGGCGAACGCCGCCGCGCCGAGATCGCCCGTGCGCTTGCCGCCGATCCGTCGATCATGTTGCTCGACGAGCCGTTCGCGGGGATCGATCCGCTGTCGATCGCCGATATCCGCGACCTGATCTGCGAATTGAAGAAGCGCGGCATCGGCGTGCTGATCACTGACCATAATGTCCGCGAGACGCTCGAGATCGTCGACCGCGCCTATATCATCTATGACGGCCGGGTGCTGTTCACCGGCTCGCCCGCCGAGCTGGTTGCCGATGCCAATGTCCGGCGGCTCTATCTCGGCGAGGGTTTCTCGCTGTAACATCATGAGTCTCGCCCCCCGCCTCGATCTGCGACAGTCGCAATCGCTGGTGATGACGCCGCAGCTGCAGCAGGCGATCCGCCTGCTCGCGCTCTCCAATCTCGAGGTCGAAGGTTTCATCGCCGAGGAGATCGAGAAGAACCCGCTGCTCGAATCCTCAGCGCCCGAGGAGGACGGCCCGATCCAGGAGCGCGACGCGCCGGAGGATTTCGACGCCGGCCCGCGCACCGAGCCGGCGAGCGCCGACGAGCTGCTGATGGGCGGCGACAGCACCGGCGAGGCGTCACTCGACGTCGATTTCACCGCCGAGAGCTTCCATCACGACAGCGTCGCCGACAGCAGCGGCGGCATGGATGGCGCGCTCGGCATGAACGGCGCCAGCGGCGGGCAAGGCGAGGACGGCCCCGATTTCGACGCGTTCGCCGATACCGGCCTCAGCCTTGCCGACCATCTGCTCGCCCAGGCCGGGCCGGTGGTCGACGGGCCCGACATGTTCATCGCGGCGCATCTGATCGACCAGATCGACGAGACCGGCTATCTGACCGCGCCCTTGCTCGAGATCGCCAACCGGCTCGGCGTCGCGCTCGCCCGGGTCGAGCAGGTGCTGGCGATCATCCAGACCTTCGACCCCACCGGCGTCGGCGCCCGGTCGCTTTCCGAATGCCTCGCGCTGCAGGCGAAGGAGGCCGACCGTTACGATCCGTGCATGGCGCGGCTGATCGACAATCTCGATCTCGTCGCACGCGGCGACATGGCGCGGCTCAGGCGGATCTGCGACGTCGATGACGAAGACCTTGCCGACATGATCCGGGAGCTGCGCGGATACGACCCGAAGCCGGGCTGCCGTTTCGGCGGCGAGGCGATGCAGGCGGTCGTCCCCGATATCTTCGTCGCGCGGCGCAAGGGCGGCTGGGCGATCGAGATCAACGCAGCGACGCTGCCGCGGCTGCTCGTCAACCGCGGCTATTATGTCGAGCTATCGGGCGGGCACCAGGACAAGGCGTCGAAGGCGTGGCTGTCGGAATGCCTCGCCAGCGCCAACTGGCTGGTCAAGGCGCTCGACCAGCGCCAGCGCACCATCGTCAAGGTGGCGACCGAGATCGTCAAGCAGCAGGAGGCGTTCTTCGTGCACGGCGTCTCCCACCTCAAGCCGATGACGCTGCGCCAGGTCGCCGATGCGATCGAGATGCACGAATCGACCGTAAGCCGCGTGACGAGCAACAAATATCTGAGCTGCGCGCGCGGGCTCTATGAGCTCAAATATTTCTTCACCAGCGCGATCCAGTCCTCGGACGGCGGCGATGCGGTCTCCGCCCAGGCCGTGAAGAGCGCGATTCGGGCGCTGATCGCGGCCGAGGAGCCAAAGGCGATCCTCAGCGACGACACGCTGGTCGAATTGCTCAACGCCAAGGGATTCGACATCGCGCGGCGGACGGTCGCGAAATATCGCGAGGCGCTCGGGATCGGCAGCTCGGTGCAGCGGCGCCGGCAAAAGGCGCTGGAAGGCGTCGGCTGAGACAGGCCTTCAGGAGACCCTCATGACCATGATCCAGGACATCCCGCTCAAGACTATCGACGGCAAGGAGGACAGCCTCGCCAACCATGCCGGCAAGGTGCTGCTGGTCGTCAATGTCGCGTCGAAATGCGGGCTGACCCCGCAATATGACGGGCTCGAAAAGCTCTATGCCGCGTATCGTGATCGCGGCTTCGAAGTGCTCGGCTTTCCCGCCAATAATTTCGGCGCGCAGGAGCCGGGGACCGATACCGAGATCGCTGAATTTTGCGCGCTGACCTATGATGTCGACTTCCCGCTCTTCTCCAAGATCAGCGTCGTGGGCGAGGACAAGCACCCGCTTTACGCGGCGCTGACCGCAGCGCAGCCGACTGCCACCAGCGCCAATGGCGGCGCGATGCGGGAGAGGCTGGCGGGGCACGGGATCACGCCCAATCCCGAGCCCGAGATACTCTGGAATTTCGAGAAGTTCCTGATTGACCGCGGTGGCGCCGTGGTTGCCCGCTTCTCGCCCGACACGGCCCCGGACGATCCGGCGCTGGCCGCAGCGATCGAACGCGCGCTGGCCTGAGCCGGCGATCGGCCGGGCTCAATCATCCTCGTCCTCATAGCCGATCAGCGCAAGCGCCCGCGCCTTGATCTGCCGGGTCATGCACCAATGAACCAGCGCTTCCTCGCGCCCGTGAGTCACCCATACCTCGCGCGGCGCGATCTCGGTCAGCGTGTCGGTCAGCTCGTCCCAATCGGCATGGTCCGACAGGATCAGCGGCAGCTCGACGCCGCGCTGCACCGCGCGCTGGCGCACCCGCATCCAGCCTGACGCCATCGCCGTGATCGGATCGGGCAGCCGCCGCGACCAGCGATCGGCGAGGGCGCCGGGCGGGGCGATCACGATCCGGCCCTTGAGCTCTGCCCTGGCCACGCCGATCGCGGGCCGCAGGTCGCCGAGGTCGACGCCGTGCTCGACATAGAGATCGCACAGCCGCTGCAGGGCGCCGTGGATATGGATCGGATCATCGAAACCGCGCGCGCGGAGCTCGGCGATCACGCGTTGCGCCTTGCCGAGCGCATAGGCGCCGACCAGCACGCAGCGATCCGGATTGGCGTGGAGGGCGGTGGTCAGCTTGTCGATCTCGTCGCCGGTCTCGGGATGGCGGAACACCGGCAGGCCGAAGGTCGCCTCCGTCACGAAGACATCGCATTTGACCGGCTCGAAGGGCGCGCAGGTGGGGTCGGCACGGCGCTTGTAATCGCCCGAGACGACGATCGTCTCGCCGCGATAATCGAGCACGATCTGTGCCGAGCCCAGGACATGGCCGGCCGGCACGAAGCGGACCGCGACCTCGCCCATCAGCATCGCCTCGCCATAAGCGACCGGGTGACCGGCCTGCGGACCGTAGCGCGCCTCCATGATCGCGAGGGTTTCGCGTGTCGCCCAGACCGTCTCATGGCCGCCGCGCGCGTGATCGGCATGGCCATGGGTGACGAGCGCGCGGGGCATGGGTTGCGACGGGTCGATCCAGACGCCGGCGGGCTTCACATGGATGCCATGAGGTTGAGGGTCGATCCAGTCGCCGAGCTTTGCCATGCTTCCTATATGGATGGGATGCGGCGTTGTTCCCAGTGACTGATCTTCCCACTCCCCTTGCCGGCTGGTTCGAGTCGCGCGGCTGGGCGCCGCGGACGCACCAGCTCGACATGCTCGATGTCGCCCGCGCCGGGCGGCATGGGCTGCTCGTCGCGACGACCGGCGCCGGCAAGACGCTCGCCGGGTTCCTGCCGACGCTGGCCGAGCTGATCGAGACGCCCACCGAGGGGCTGCACACGCTGTATGTCTCGCCGCTCAAGGCGTTGGCGGTCGACGTGCAGCGCAATTTGCTCACCCCGGTCGAGGAGATGGGGCTCGACATCCGGATCGAGACCCGCACCGGCGACACGCCAAGCGACCGCAAGGCGCGGCAACGGGTGCGCCCGCCCCAGATATTGCTGACCACCCCCGAATCGCTCAGCCTGCTCCTCTCCTATCCCGACAGCCTGCTGATGTTCGAAGGGCTGAAGGCGATCGTGGTCGACGAGGTCCACGCCTTTGCCACCGGCAAGCGCGGCGACCTGTTGTCGCTGTGCATGGCGCGGCTGCAGCGACTAGCGCCCGGGCTGCGCCGGGTGGCGCTGTCGGCGACGGTGGCCGATCCCGACGGCTATCGCGCCTGGCTCGCGCCCGACGGCGATATCGACCAGGTGACACTGGTGCAGGGGGAACCCGGCGCCGATCCCAATATCGCCATTCTGCTGCCCGAGGGGCGGGTGCCCTGGGCGGGGCATTCGGGGCGCTACGCCGCCGAGCAGGTGATGGCCGAGATCGAGACCCACAAGACCTCGATCATCTTCTGCAACACGCGCAGCCTCGCCGAGCTGATCTTCCAGGATTTGTGGAAGGTCAACGACATGCAGCTGCCGATCGGCATCCATCACGGCAGCCTCAGCCTCGAGGCGCGGCGCAAGGTGGAAGGCGCGATGGCGGCGGGGAAATTGCGCGCGCTGGTCGCGACCGCGAGCCTCGACCTTGGGGTCGACTGGGGCGACGTCGATTGCGTCGTCCAGATGGGCGCGCCCAAGGGATCGTCCAGGCTGCTGCAGCGGATCGGGCGCTCCAACCACCGGCTCGACGAACCGTCCGAGGCAGTGATCGTGCCGGGCAACCGCTTCGAATATCTCGAGGCGCGCGCGGCGCTCGACGCGGTGGTGGCGGGCGAGCTCGATCCCGACATTTTCCGCGCCGGTGCGCTCGACGTGCTCGCGCAGCATATCATGGCGTGCGCCTGCGCGGCGCCCTTCCGGCAGGAGGCGATGCTCGACGAAATCCGCTCGGCCCTGCCTTATTCGGCGCTGGAGACCGAGACCTTCGAGCGCGTGCTCGGCTTCATCCGCGACGGGGGCTATGCGCTGAAGGCGTATGAGAAGTTCAAGCGGCTCACCCGGGACGCGGACGGGACGTGGCGGGTCAGCCACGCGAGCTTTGTTGCGCAGCATCGGTTGAACGCCGGGATCATCGTCGAGGCGACGATGCTGACGGTGCGGTTCAGGAACGGCCGCACGCTCGGCAAGGTCGAGGAGGCGTTCGCTGCCTCGATGAGCCCCAAGGATACTTTCTTCTTCGCCGGGATGAGCCTCGAGGTGGAGAAGATCGACACCGAGGATCTGATCGTGCGCGCGACCTCCCGGCCAGCGCGCATCCCGACCTATGGCGGCGCGCGCATGCCGATCTCGACCAACCTGGCCGACCGGGTGCGCGGCTTCCTGGCAGACCGGGCTGAATGGCCGCGCTTTCCCGCCGATGTGCGCGAATGGCTCGAGGTGCAGTCCTACCGGTCGAAACTGCCGACCCCGGGGCAATTGCTGGTCGAAACCTTCCCGCGCGAGGGGCGGCATTACATGGTCGCCTACAGCTTCGAAGGGTGGAACGCGCACCAGTCGCTCGGCATGTTGCTGACACGGCGGATGGAGACGCAGGGCTATCGGCCGCTCGGCTTCGTCGCGAGCGATTATTCGATCGCCTGCTATTCGCTCGATCCAGTCACTGATCCGGCCGCCTTGCTGTCGCCCGATATCCTCGAGGACGAGTTTGTCGACTGGGTGCAGGGCTCGGCGCTGCTCAAGCGGGCCTTTCGCGAGGTGGCGGTGATCGGCGGCCTTGTCGAGCGCCAGCATCCCGGCAAGCGCAAGACCGGCAGGCAAGTCACTTTTTCCACTGACCTGATCTATGACGTGCTGCGTAAATATGAGCCGACTCATTTGCTGCTCCAGGCCGCCTGGGCCGATGCGCGCGCGAAGATGACTGATGTCGGCCGCCTCGCCCATCTGCTCGACCGCGCCGCCGAGACGATGCTCCACGTGGCGCTCGACCGGGTCTCACCGCTCGCGGTACCGGTGCTGACCTTGATCGGCCGCGAGCGAATCGCCATGGGCCTCGCCGACGATGCGCTGCTGCTCGAGGCGGAGTCGCTGGCAGCCGAGGCGATGCGGCTCGACTGAGCGCGTTTCAGCGATTTTTGCGCAACATATTGCACAACATATGATGCAACCCCTTGTTGAAGGTCCGAAACGGGCTTACCTTTCGTGGATGCGCGCTATCGCCGCTCTTGTACTCGCCATGACGGCCGCTCCCGCAGCGTTGCCGGCGGGGCAAATTGCGGGGCCGCCACCCGCCGCCAGCGACCTGGCACTGGGCAATGCCGGTGAGCGGATGACGGTGCCGGTGACGATCGGGACCGCCGGCCCCTATCAGTTCATCATCGATACGGGCGCCGAGCGGACCGTGATTTCGCGGGAACTGGCCACGACGCTCGGTCTCTCGCAGGGCCGCGACGTGCGGCTGACGGCGATGACCGGCACGAGCAATGTCGGCACCGTCATGATCCCTTCGCTCACCGTGAGCAACATCGCCAGCCAGTCGATCGAAGCGCCTGCGTTGCTCTCCACCAATCTCGGGGCGCCGGGCATGCTCGGGATCGACACGCTGAGCGGCCATGCGGTGTCGATCGACTTCGATACCAACCGCATGACGGTAAGGCAGTCAAAGCGGCGCCGCCACGACAGCGCGCCGACGAACGGCGACATCGTGGTGCGGGCAAAGAGCGTCTATGGCCAGCTGATCGTGACTGAAGCCTATTACCGGAACCGTCGGATCAGCATCGTGATCGACACCGGCGCTCAGGTCAGCATGGGGAATTCAGCGCTCCGCGAGCGGATGCGCCATGAGCTGAAGGCGCCGCAGCAGATTTCGCTGACCAGCGTGACCGGCCAGAGCATGCTTGCCGATTATACCCAGGTCCAACGGCTGGAAATCGGCGGCGTGGGCTTCAACAACCTGCCGATCGCCTTTGCCGATGTCGCGCCTTTCCGCAAATTCGGGCTGACCAAGGTTCCGGCGCTGATGCTGGGCATGGACGCCCTCCGCCTGTTCCGGCGCGTCGATGTCGATTTCGCCAATCGCGAGGTCCGCTTTTCGGTGCCGCGCAATGACAACCGGGATCGGTTTTGAACCGGTTGGGAAAGAACCGGGGCGTATAGCTCCGGGTGATGCGCGGTCCCGTCCTCGCCTCCGTGTTGCTGACCCTCGCCGCGCCGCGCCGCTGTCCGGCAGTCAGAATCAGGACCCTCCCGCGCCGGCGCAACCAACTGAAGACCGGGTCGGCTTCGTCAACAGCAACGAGCGCATGTCCGTGCCGGTCACGATCGCGGGCGCTGGGGCGCGACGCGGCCGGTTTCTCTACCTTTTCGCCGGCGAAAACCATCAAGTTCGGCGCCTGGAGCCAGCGTCCCGCATTCAACCTGTCCTTCTCTTCGGTTCGCTTTTAACAGGCGGCTGGATGCTCTAGCATTGCCTTGAACGATCAAGGGGCGGGCAATGCGGACTTTCTTTCGGGCGATATCGGGACTGGCGATGGCATGCGTCGCGACCCAGCCGGTTGCAGCATCGGCGCAGGCGCTACGGCCCGACCAGCAGGCGTTTTTCGGACTCTACAAGCAGCTGATCGAGACCAATACGTCACTGTCCGCCGGAAGTTGCACCCAGGCTGCGGCGCAGATCGGGGCGCGGCTCAAGGCGGCGGGCTTTGCCGATGCCGACATCACCTATTTCTCGGTGCCCGATCATCCCAGGGAGGGCGGCATCGTCGCGGTTCTTGCCGGCAGTGACAAACGGGCAAAACCGATGCTGTTGCTCGGCCATCTCGACGTTGTCGAGGCGAAGCGGGAAGATTGGGCGCGCGATCCCTTCACGCTCGTCGAGGAAGGCGGCTATTATTATGCGCGCGGCGCAGTCGACGACAAGGCGATGGCTTCGGTGTGGGCGGATTCGATGATTCGCTTCAAGACCAGCGGCTACAAACCGAAGCGGACGATCAAGCTGGCGCTGACCTGCGGCGAGGAAACCACCTTCGCCTTCAACGGCGCGCAGTGGCTGGCGACGAACCGCCCTGACCTGATTGCCGCTGAATTCGCGCTCAACGAGGGCGGCGGCGGCCGCAATGACGAGAGCGGCAGGCCGCAATTGCTGGCGCTCCAGGTCGGCGAGAAGGCAGCGCAGAACTATACGTTCGAGACCAGCAACCCCGGCGGCCACAGCTCGCAGCCAATGCCCGACAATGCGATCTACGAGCTTGCCGACGCGCTCGAGGCAGTGCGGGCGCATGAATTCCCGATTCGCTTCACTGATACCACGCGCGCCTTTTTCACCGCGACCGCAGCCACCTCGCCGGCCCCCGTCGGCGATGCGATTCGGCGGTTGCTCGCCAACCCGGAGGACAAGGCAGCCGATGCGCTGGTCAGCCGCGACAAGGCGATGCATTCGACCTTGCGCACGACCTGCGTCGCGACCTTGCTGAGCGCAGGCCATGCCGAAAACGCGCTGCCGCAGCGAGCGGCCGCCAATATCAATTGCCGGATTTTCCCCGGCGAGACGGTCGAGGGCACGCTCGCCACGCTGAAGGCGCTGGCCGGACCCAAGGTCAAGGTGACCGCCAACCAGCCGATCCGCCCGACCGCGATCCCCCCGACGCTCGATCCGAAGATCGTCGGCCCGGCCAAGGCAGTCGCGGCGAAATATTTCCCCGGCCTGCCCCTGCTGCCGTTGATGTCGACCGGCGCGACCGACGGCATCTTCCTCGAGAGTATCGGCATTCCGGTTTACGGCGTGCCGGGAATCTTCGTCGACAGCGATTTCAACGGCATTCATGGCCTGAACGAGCGCATGCGGATCAAGTCGCTCTATGACGGGCGCGACTATCTCTACGATCTCTTGAAGGTCTATGCGGGGTAAGCCGCCGGCTAGACCGTGACCTGCTCGCCCAGTTCGAGCACCTTCCCCGGCGGGATCCGCAGGAAGTCGGTCGGGTCGCTCGCATTGCGCTGCAGGAACATGAAGATCCGGTCCTGCCACAAGGGCATGCCCTGGTCGGCAGCCGGCTTGATCGTGTTGCGGCCGATGAAATAGCTGGTCTTGGCCGGATTGAGCAGCTTGCGCTCGCCTGCCTGTTCGAGGCCGAGATCACGCGGCACGTCAGGCGATTCCATGAAGCCGTAGGTCAGCACGATCGCGCTGAAATTGTCGTCGACATGGGTCATCTTCGCCCGCTCTTCGGGGGGCACGGCCGGCCGGTCGGCAGTGCGGATGCTGACGATCAGGTTGCGCTCGTGGAGCACCTTGTTGTGCTTGAGATTGTGAAGCAGCGCGCCCGGCGCGCTTTCGGGATTGGCGGTCAGGAAAACCGCGGTCCCTTCGACTCGCTCGGGCGGGCGCCGGCTCAGCGCGGCGGCGAGATCGGCGAGCGGCACGCTCTGGCGCTGCTCGAAGGCGCGGACGATGCCGCGGCCGCGCACCCAGGTCGAGATCAGCAGCCCGATCGCCGCGGCGACGACGAGCGGAACCCAGCCGCCCTCGACCACGCGCAGGATGTTGGCGCCGAAAAACACGAGGTCGAGCGCGAGAAACGGCGCGATGACGGCAATCGCGACCGGCCGCCGCCAGTTCCAGCGATGCCGCGCGACGATATAGGCGAGGCAGGTGGTGACGACCATCGTGCCGGTCACCGCGATCCCGTACGCCGCCGCCATTGCCGAGGAGGTGCGGAACTGGATCACCAGCACCAGCACGCCCACCAGCAGCAGCCAGTTGATCGCCGGCAGGTAGATCTGCCCCGAATGCGAGGCCGAGGTCTGGCGGACCCGCAGCCGCGGCAGCAGCCCGAGCTGGACAGCCTGCTGGGTCAGCGAATAGGCGCCGGTAATCACTGCCTGGCTGGCAATGATGGTCGCGAGCATGGCGAGCGCGATCAGCCAGGGGCGGACTTCGACGGGAGCCATCAGGAAGAACCAGTCCTGATCGGCGGCAAAAGGATTCGCCGCGGTCGCCCGTTCGAGCGCGCTCAGGGCAAAGGCGCCTTGCCCGAGATAATTGAGGGTCAGCGCCGGAAAAACGAGGGCGAACCAGCCGAGCCGGATCGGCGCCGGGCCGAAATGGCCCATATCGGCGGTCAGCGCCTCGGCACCCGTCACCGTCAGGAACACGGCGCCGAGCACGAACAGCCCGGTCACGCCGTGGCTGGCGAGGAAGGCACCGCCATACCAGGGCAGGAAGACACGCACGATCGAGGGCTCGTCCCAGATATGCCAGAGGCCGAGACCGCCGATCGTCAGGAACCACAGGATGCAGACCGGGCCGAACAGCTTCGAGACATGAGCCGTGCCGCGCGCCTGGATCAGGAACAGGGCGATCAGGATGGCGATCGTCAGGAACAGGATCGTGTCCGGGCCGATCAGGTCTCCGGCGCCGGGAATCGTCCGCAGCCCCTCCACCGCCGACAGCACCGACAGAGCCGGGGTGATGATGGCGTCGCCGTAGAACAGGGCCGCCCCTGCCGCGCCGAGCACGAGCGCGATCATCGACCGGCGCCCGAGCGCGCGCCGCGCCAGCGCCGTCAGCGCGAGCACGCCCCCTTCGCCCTGATTGTCCGCGCGCATCAGAAAGGTGACATATTTGATCGTGACGACAAGGATCAGCGACCAGAGCGCGAGGCTCAGCACGCCGAGGATCTCGCTTGGATCGACGCCCCCTTCAGCCGTCTGCGCGAGCGCCTCGCGAAAGGCGTAGAGCGGGCTGGTGCCGATGTCGCCGAACACCACGCCGATCGCGCCGATCGTGAGGGCCAGCATTGCCGGATGGGGAACCGCTGCATGCGCAGGCGTTTCGAGGGCGGTCGACATGGGTAATATTGGCCTGCCGGAACGGACGGCGCGCTTTACGCCTGTAGCGGGCCAGCGCAAGGGCTTTTGTTGCACCGCCGCAACGCACGATCCAGGGCGTTGATCCGGGGTGCCGAACCCGGCATAGCGAGGCAATGGTTCCCTTTTCGTTCGCTGGCCATGATCTCCTCGCGACGCCTCAGGGCGCGCTTTTCTGGCCCGCGCGCGGCGCTTTGCTGGTCGCCGACCTGCATTTCGAGAAAGCGAGCTGGTTCGCAGGCCATGGCCAGATGCTGCCGCCTTATGATTCGATCGCGACGCTGAGCGCGCTGGCGCTGATCGCCGATGCGACCGGCGCTGCCGAGATCTGGTGCCTGGGCGACAGCTTCCACGATTCGGCCGGTTGCTATCGGCTGGCGCCCGAGGCGCAGGAGATGCTGCGCGCACTGTCCTCGACCCGGCGCTGGATCTGGATCACCGGCAATCATGACCGGGTGATCGACCGGTGCGGCGGCGAGGTGATGGCCGAAGCCGTCGTCGATGGCCTGGTGCTGCGCCACGAGGCCGAGCAGCGGGAGCCTCGGCCCGAGCTGTCAGGGCATTTTCATCCCAAGCTCAGGGTGCGCGTGCGGGGCCGACAGGTTTCGCGGCGATGCTTCGTCGCGACCCCGACCAAGCTCATCCTGCCCGCTTTCGGGGCGCTGACCGGGGGCCTCGACGCAGCGCATCCTGAAATCATCCGGGCGGTCGGCCGCGATGCGGAGGCGCTGGTGCCGGTCGAGGACCGGTTGCTGCGGTTCAGGCTCGCGGCTTAACGCGCCAGTGCCGGGAACCCCGCCTTGAACGCAGCCACCTTGGGCTTGTCCCAGTGGACGATATAGGGATGGCTCGGGTTGCGGTCGAAGAAATGCTGATGATAGGCCTCGGCCGGGAAGAAGCCGCCGCTCTCCAGCTTGGTCACGATCGGTGACGGGAAGACATGAGCATTGCCGAGCTGCGTGATGTACGCCGCCGCGACTGCGCGCTGCGCGGGCGTCTGCGGGAAGATCGCCGAGCGATAGCTGGTGCCGCTATCCGGCCCCTGGCGGTTCAGCTCGGTCGGATCGTGCGCGACCGAGAAATAGACGCGCAGCAACGTGCCGTAGCTGACCTGGGCCGGATCATAGACGATCTTCACTGCCTCGGCATGGCCGGTCGTCTCACTGCTGACCTGGTCATAGGTCGCGGTGGCGGCAGTGCCGCCGGCATAGCCCGCAGTGACGGCGCGGACTCCCTTCACATGCTCGAACACTGCCTCCATGCCCCAGAAGCAGCCGCCTGCAAGCACCGCCGTCTGAAGGCCGGCGGTTTTCGGCACATCCCGGGCTGCGGCCGGGATCGGCACGGCGCGCTCGGCGCTGGCGCCACCGGACAAGGCGACGATCGCGAGGCCGGCGGCACCGGCAAGCGCGAGGAAGGTCTTCATCTCAATTGCCTCTCGGGTTGGCATCGATGAGGAATGTAGGAATTGCGGACAAGACCGGAAAGGCCTGCTCTAATGCGCGAGGTGCGCCGCCGTCGCCACATTGGTCACCAGCGTCCTGGTCACGGCAGCCGGCTCGAGCGTCACCAATCCGATGGCACCGAGCAGGAACCCGCCTATAAAGGGCCAGACGAAGCCGGATTTGCCGATATTACGCATCTCAACCTTTCGACCTTACGCCGAGAGCCGTCTTGCCGGGTTTGCCTGAACCGGGCCTGACCGATTGCCCTTCTTTATCGTACGGCCGCGCAGGCCGTCTGGATGCGTTCGCACGCTTCACGGAGCAGATCTTCCGACGTTGCGTAGCTGATCCGCATCGCCGGCGAGAGGCCGAACGCAGCGCCGTGCACCGCGGCGACCCGCGCTTCGTCTAGCAGATAGGTGACCATCGCCTCATCGGTGTCGATCACTTGTCCCTTGGGGGTCGACTTGCCGATCAGGCCCGAAAATTCGGGATAGACATAGAAAGCGCCTTCGGGCCGCGGGCAGGTGATGCCGTTCGCCTGGTTGAGCATCGACACGACAAGATCGCGCCGCGACTGGAATTTCGCGGCATTGACCTTGAGGAAGGACTGATCGCCGGTGAGTGCCGCGACCGATGCGACCTGCGCGATCGAGCAAGGGTTCGAGGTCGATTGCGACTGCAGCTTGGACATCGCCTTGATCAGCCAGGGCGCGCCGCCGGCGAAGCCGATCCGCCAGCCGGTCATCGCATAGGCTTTCGAGCAGCCATTCGCGGTCAGCGTACGCTCGTAGAGCGACGGACAGACCTGCGCGATCGTCGCGAATTCGAAGCCGTCATAGATGATATGCTCGTACATATCGTCAGCGAAGATCCAGACATGCGGGTGGCGTTCGAGCACCTCGCCAAGCGCCTTGAGCTCGTCGGCCGAATAGGCAGCGCCGGTCGGATTCGACGGCGAATTGAGGATCACCCATTTCGTCTTGGGCGTGATCGCCGCCTCGAGCTGCTCGGGCAGTATCTTGTAGCTCTGGTCGGCGCCTGCCGCGACGAACACTGGCGTGCCGTTCGCGAACAGCACGACATCGGGATAGCTCACCCAATAGGGCGCCGGAATGATCACTTCGTCGCCCGGATCGATCGTCGCGACCATCGCGTTGAACAGGGTATGCTTGCCCCCGGCGTTCACCGTGATCTGGTCAGCTGTGTAAGTGAGACCATTGTCGCGCTTGAACTTGAGCGCGACGGCCGCCTTGAGCTCGGGCGTGCCATCGACATTGGTATATTTGGTCTTGCCGTCGACGATCGCCTTGATCCCGGCCAGCTTGATGAAGTCCGGCGTGTCGAAATCGGGCTCGCCGGCGCCAAGGCTGATCACGTCGACACCGGAACGCTGCAACTCGAGCGTGCGCGAGGTGACCGCGAGCGTGGGCGATGGCTTGATTCGCGCGAGCGCGGCTGATGGTTGCATGAATAAGCGCCTTTGATCGGGGAGCGGCGCGGCTATAGACCCGGGTCGCTTCCGTTCGCAACCGCAACAATCGCCGGAATCAGCCCGCGCAGCGCATTGCCGACAAAAAAACCGCCCGCGAGATCGGCAACGGTGAGATCGCCCTCGACCGCACGGCCCCGGGCGATCAGATCGGCGCGGAGCACGCCGGGCAGCAACCCACGCGCGAGCGGCGGCGTGACGAGCATGCCGCCCCGCTCGACGAAGATCGAGGTGAAACTGCCCTCGGTGATGAAGCCGTCGGGATCAGTGAACGCCACCTCGAAATGGCTGCCCCGTGCCGCATCGTAAAAGCCGCGATCGCTTGTCTTGTGCCTGAGCCTGAAGTCAGCACGGTCGACCGGCAGCGGCACGATCGCCACGCTGACGGGGCCGGCGGGCGTGGCCGGCATCGGCGAGACCGAAATCGCGATCGCCCCGCTCCGGGCCAGCACCAGCCTGACGCGACCCGGCCCGCGCAGCCTGAAGGTCGCTGCCTGGAGCTCGTTGCGCGCACCGTGCCGGTTGAACGCGAAGCCGAACAGGTCAGCGCTTGCCTTCATCCGCTCGAGATGGCGCTCGAGCAGGAGCAGGCCCTTGTCCGGATCGAACGCCATTGTCTCGATCAGGTCGAAGCGGCGCGGGGCGGCAGTCAGAAAGGCACCTTTGGCGCGAGCTTCATCCCATTCCTCCTCGGCGCGCGAATCGGCGACGATCCCGCCGCCGGCACCGAAAACAGCTTCCGTCTCTCCGCCGCGAATCGACAGCGTGCGGATCGCGACATTGAACATCGCCGCCCCGTCGGTGTCGAATCGGCCGATCGCCCCGGTATAGACGCCGCGCGGCGCGCCCGTCTCGACCTCGGCGATCACCTCCATCGCGCGGATCTTGGGCGCGCCGGTGATCGAGCCGCATGGGAAGAGTGCGGCGAGCACATCGATCGCGTCCCGGTCAGCGGCGAGATCAGCGGTGACGGTGGACACCATCTGGTGAAGCGTCGGATAGCTCTCCACCGCGAACAGCTCGGGCACCGCGACACTGCCCGGTCGCGCGATCCGGGTGAGATCGTTGCGCATCAGATCGACGATCATCAGGTTTTCGGCGCGCTGCTTGGCATCGGTGCGAAGTGCCTCGGCAAGGGCGGCATCCTCCGCCCCCGTCGCGCCGCGACGCACCGTCCCCTTCATCGGCCGCGCGGTGAGGGCACCAGCCTCGAGCGAGAAGAACAGTTCGGGCGAGAAGGAGAGGAACAGGTCGGACCCGGTCGAGACGATCGCACCATAGCCGGCGCCGGCATGCGGCCTGAGCTGGGCATAGAGCGCAAGCGGGTTGCCGGCGAAGCGGGCGATCGCCCGATAGGTCAGGTTCGCCTGATAAATGTCGCCGGCGGCGATCAGCGCGAGGACTCGCTCGAAGCGCTCCTCATAGACAGCGCGGTCGATCTCCGGCTCGGGCGGGCCGATCCAGCACCCCGCTGGATCGGGCAGCAGATTGGGGACGTCGCCGGGGGCGATTTCCCGATAGCTCTCGAACAGACCGAACCAGAGCAAGGGCGCGCCGGTCGCAAGCGGCGGTTTCAGCCGCGGCTCGAACGCAGCCCCGGCTTCATAGGCGAGATAGCCTGCCGCATGCAGCCCGGCAGCATTGCCCGCGCGAATCTCGTCGAGCGCCGGCAGCACCTCGCCGATCGCGGTGGCGCTGACGATTCGGACCGGCGCGCGGTAGAGTCGCGCCGGCGCCGCGCCGGGGCGGGCATCGTCGAACAGGACAAAGGGTGAGGCTGGATCGAGGCGCATCTGCGGTTCCGCAAATGCAGTCCCCGCCGGCAATCGGCAACCCCGTGCTTGCTCGTAAGCCCGACCATGCTTACCTCGACCATCATGACCAGTCCCCCGCTCCGTGTCGCGATCGTGCCCGTCACGCCGCTCCAGCAGAATTGCTCGCTGATCTGGTGCACCGCGACGATGCGGGGCGCCTTTGTCGATCCCGGCGGCGATCTGCCCAAGCTCAGGGCAGCCGCCATCCAGCACGGCGTGACCGTCGAGAAGATCATCCTCACGCACGGCCATATCGACCATTGCGGCGAGGCAAAGCCGCTCTCCGAGGAGCTCGGCGTGCCGATCGAGGGCCCGCACGAGGCGGATCGCTTCTGGATCGCGCGACTCGAGGATGACGGCAGGCAATATGGCATCCGCGGCGTGGTGTTCGAGCCCGACCGCTGGCTGGTCGAGGGCGACACCGTCACGGTCGGTGACCTGACGCTCGACGTCTATCACACGCCGGGGCACACCCCCGGCCATGTGATCTTTCACCATGCGCCCTCGCAACTCGCCCTGGTCGGTGACGTGTTGTTCCAGGGCTCGATCGGCCGCACCGATTTTCCGCAGGGCAATCACCAGCAGCTGTTGCGCTCGATCGTCGACAAGCTCTGGCCGCTCGGCGACGCGACTGCCTTCATTCCCGGCCATGGCCCGGCCAGCACCTTCGCGCATGAGCGGCGGCACAATATGTTCGTCAGCGACCGCGCGATGGCGGCCTGACGACTCACCCCGCGACCGGCACCGTCTCGATCACCGTTGGCTTCGATTCGTGCTTCGCAATCAGCGGCAGGCTGATCGCGTAAAGGCCGAGCCCGACCAGCAGCAGGAAGGTGACCGCAGTGCCGATCGTGCGGCCGTAGCGCATCCCGTCCATGCCCAAGGGATGCAGGATCCGGGCAACCAGGAAGGCGACGCTCGCGACCCACAGCCAGATCGATGTGCCCGAGGAGAATTCGATCAGCGCGATCAGGATCACGACGAAGGGCGCATATTCGACGAAATTGGCCTGGGCGCGCATCCGGCAGATCAGAGCCGAGTCGCCGCCGTCGCCGATGCTTACCTTGGCCGCGCGGCGCACATTGCCGGTGCGGAGCGCAAGCCAGAAGGCGATGAGCGCGGTCGCGCCCGCGGTCGTCAGCGTTATCGGCAGCAGGATCATCGGCATCGTCGCTCTCCCCAATATTGGCCCGCGAGCGTGCCAGCCCTTCGCCGTGCTTGCAACGTGCGTCCGAATCGCTATAGCGCCACGCTTCGCGATGCGTCCGGCCGCTGGTGCCTACCGCGGCCGACTTAAGCGTCGGTTGCGCTGGTGCCCGTCCGGGCGTAGTCGCGCTGTGATCCAGACAAGAACAAGGTTTCGCCGAAATGGCCGTCCCAAAAAGAAAGACTTCGCCGTCCAAGCGCGGCATGCGTCGCAGCCACGACTCGATCAGTGCTGATGCATATCAGGAATGCCCGAACTGTGGCGAGTTGAAGCGGCCGCACAATCTGTGCACCGCCTGCGGCCATTATAATGGCCGCGAGATCGTCTCGGTCGAAGGCTGAGCCGGACGTCGCAGGAAAGGGGGGCCAGCCGCGTGTCGAACAGCTCCCGGATCGCCGTCGACGCGATGGGCGGCGACGAAGGGCTGGCCGTGATGCTGGCTGGCGTCGCGCGCGCGCGCCGGCGCTTCGAAGACATGCGCTTCATCCTGGTCGGGGACGAGGCACAGATCACCGAGGGGCTGAAGAGCCACCCCAACCTCACCGCGCATAGCGAGATCGTCCACGCCCCCGAGGTCGTCGGCTCGAGCGACAAGCCGAGCCAGGCGATTCGCCGCGCCAAGACCACCTCGATGGGTGTCGCCATCGACATGGTGAAGCAGGGCCGCGCCGGCGCCGCCGTCTCCTCGGGCAATACCGGCGCGCTGATGGCGATGGCCAAGCTGTCGCTGCGCATGCTGCCCGGGATCGACCGGCCGGCGCTCGCGGCGATGCTGCCGACGCTTGGCGACAATGATGTCGTGGTGCTCGATCTCGGCGCCAATACCGAATGCGATGCCCGCAACCTCGTACAGTTCGCGGTGATGGGCGCCGCCTATGCCCGCACCACGCTCGACCTCGCCTCCCCGCGCGTCGCGCTGCTCAATATCGGCAGCGAGGACCAGAAGGGTACTGACGAGATCCGCGAGGCGGCCCAGACGATCAAGGCAGCCACCCATTTGCCGCTGACCTTCACCGGCTTCATCGAGGGCGACCGGCTGTCGCGGGGCGATGTCGACGTGATCGTCTGCGACGGTTTCTCGGGCAATATCGCGCTGAAGACGGCCGAGGGCACGGCGCGATTCGTCGGCGACCTGCTCAAGCGCGCCTTTCGCAGCTCGTTCCGCTCGAAGGTCGGCTTCCTGATCTCGCGGCCGGCGACCGAGCTGCTGCGCCATCATCTCGACCCGAATGTCCATAACGGCGCCGTCTTTCTCGGGCTCAACGGCATCGTCGTGAAGAGCCATGGCGGCGCGACCGAACTCGGCGTCGCGACCGCGATCGCCGCCGCGGCCAAGATGGTGCGCGATGATCTGACCCGCCGGATCAGCGACGATCTCGGCAATTTCGAAGCGAAGGCTGCATGATTCGATCGGCGATTACCGGCACCGGCTCCGCACTCCCCGTACGGCGCGTTTCCAATGCCGAGCTTGCCGAGACAGTCGATACCTCGGACGAGTGGATCGTCGAGCGTACCGGCATCCGCTTCCGCCACATCGCCGGACCCGACGAGACGACCGCGACGCTGGCCGCCGACGCTGCCAAGGCAGCGCTCGCCGCCGCCGGGCGCCATGCGCAGGATATCGACCTGATCGTGCTGGCGACGGCGACTCCCGACCAGACCTTTCCGGCGACCGCGACCAAGGTGCAGGCGATGCTCGGCATCGACGACTGCGTCGCGTTCGACGTCGCCGCGGTCTGCTCGGGCTTCCTGTACGCGCTTCAGGTGGCTGACTGCATGATCCGCGCCGGCGCGCACCGCCGCGCGCTGGTGATCGGCGCCGAGACCTTCAGCCGGATCCTCGACTGGGAGGACCGCGGCACCTGCGTGCTGTTCGGCGACGGGGCGGGCGCAATCGTACTCGAGGGCGAGTCCGGCGGCACGCGCGGTGTGCTGTCCACCCGGCTCCATGCCGACGGGCGCCACAACGAGTTGCTGTATGTCGATGGCGGCCCGTCGACCACCGGGACCGTCGGCAAGCTCAGGATGAAGGGCCGCGAGGTCTTTCGCCACGCCGTCGTCAACCTCGCCGCGGTCATGACCGAGACTCTGGCTATGGCCGGACTTACCACCGGCGACGTCGATTGGGTGGTGCCGCACCAGGCCAATGCCCGGATCCTCGACGCGACCGCGCGCAAGCTCGGGCTCGACCCTGCCCAGGTGGTGGTGACCGTCGATCAGCACGCGAACACCTCAGCCGCTTCGGTGCCGCTGGCGCTCGACACAGCGGTCCGCGACGGGCGGATCAAGCCCGGCCAGCTGCTCGTGCTCGAGGCGATGGGCGGCGGCTTCACCTGGGGTGCGGCGGTCGTCAGACTCTAGCGGCATCGCGCCCAAAAGGCGGGAACCGATTTTCGGCGGTGATGCAACCGCGACACCCCTGTTTCGAAACTGTAACAAAGCTCTTTCAGTCCGCTCCCTCATTGTGTTAGGCAGAGTTCCTGCCACCTTGGGGATAGAAAATATGGCACCCGCGGGGACGTTGACGAGAGCCGATCTGGCTGAAGCGCTGCACCATCAGGTCGGCCTGTCGCGCGCCGATTCGGCGAAGCTGGTCGAGCAGGTTCTGGGCCATATGTGCGAAGCCTTGTCGAAGGGCGAGAATGTCAAGATCTCGGGCTTCGGCACCTTCGTGTTGCGCGACAAGGGCGAGCGGATCGGCCGCAACCCGAAGACCGGCATCGAGGTGCCGATCGCGCCGCGCCGTGTGCTCACCTTCCGGGCCAGCCAGATGATGCGCGATCGCATCGTCAGCGCCGGCTGACGACAATCATGGCCGGCGTGCCCGACAAGGCGGCCGGCGCATTCCGGACGATCGGCGAACTGTCACGCGACACCGGCTTGCGGCAGCATATCCTGCGCTATTGGGAAACCCGCTTTCCGCAACTCCGGCCGCTGCAGCGCGCCGGCAAGAGACGCTATTACCGGCCCGAGGACGTGGCGCTGGTGATGCGGATCAACAGCCTGCTCAACGTGGAAGGGTATACGATCCCCGGCGTGCAGAAGATGCTCTCCGAAGAGCGCAAGTCCCCGCCGGCCGGCTCGACCGGGCCGGTCGATCTGAGCGGCATTCGGGCGGTGCGGGACGGGCTTTCCCGCGCGCTTGCCGAGGATAGCGCACGGGGCTGAGCGCTGCCCCGAGGCCGCGTGACGCGCCCATCGGCGACCGTGATGTCCGCTGTTCTCCGCTGTTTTCGGGAAATTGTTTTTTCGCCGCTGTTATGTTGGATTTCCCGGTCAATTTATAGGCGTATTATCAGCGACTTACCGGATATCTCGCTGTTATCGAATAACAGCGGCGGAACAGCGGGAATAACAACGGCGGTAACGCTGGAACAGCGGCGATAACAGCGGGCTGCCGGGCATAACAGCGGCGGCTACCGTCCGACTCATCAATATGGTCATGTCAAAGAGCGGGGATAGAGCCGGTATGGCGCTCCCTCCGCCCGTATCGTCCCGCAAACGCCGCTGCGGTTGAATCGCCCGGCGAGGCATGCCGGAACAAGTCCGGCATGACGGGTCAGCGCGATCTCATGCGATTTTCCGCCTATTTCGTGCCGATTCCCCGCGCCAGCATCTCAGCGATCGAATCGGCGACCGCCTCCGGCGACACATCGTCCTGCCAGACGCCGTAGCGCAGGCCGAGAAACACGTTCATCCCCATGATCGCCCAGGCATGGACATCCGATATGTCGGCGCGGATCTCGCCGCGCGCGGCGCCCGCCTTCAGGCGCGCCGCGATACGATCGGCGGTGGTCGCATAATGGAGCCTGAAGCTTTCCGGGTCGACGAACTCGGCTTCGTCGATGATCCGGTAGATCTCCTTGTGCCCGCGCACAAAGGCAATGAACTCGCTCAGCCCGGCGCGCTCAGCGGCGATCTGATCGGGCGCGGCGCGAATCGCCGGGGCGACATGGTCGCGGACCTGATCGGACATGTCGCGGACCAGCGCCCTGAACACGGCGTCCTTGGAATCGAAATAGGTGTAGAAGCTACCGAGCGCGACGCCGGCACGGCGCGTGATCCCGCTGATCGAGCCTTCGTGAAAGCCCTTCTCGCCGAATTCGATCGCTGCCGCGTCGAGAATCGCGCGAAGCGTCTTGCGCCCGCGTTCAGTCCGCGGCGCCTTGCCCTCGCTCGCCACCAGGGCCGCCTCACTTCTCGAAAGCGTTGCCGGTTGGACACGCTCACCCGCCATTTTCGGCCCCCTCCCAATCCCAAGTTGAAACCTGGTTCATGTTTCAGTATATCGCCTTGGACTGGCGCACAACCCGGGATGATACCGGAACGCAATGAGCGGCGCCGCAGGAGGGGAGATCTCGATGACACGCCTGAATTCCACGCGCGCCCTGTTCACCATGGGACTCAAGGCGGGCGCCGCTCTTGCCGCGCTGACGGCAGCGCCGGCCTTTGCGCAGGACGCGCCGGCTGCGGACCAGGCGCAAACCACTGATGCCGAACAGGCAGCGGCCAGCACCAATGGCGACATCGTCGTGACGGCGCGGCGGCGCGAGGAGACCCTGCTCAAGGTACCGGTCGCGGTGACCGCCTTTACCGCCGACAAGCTCGAGAAGATCGGCGCGGTCGACCTGACCGATATCCAGAACGTCACCCCCAACACGACGCTCAAGGATGCGCGCGGCACCAACTCGACGCTCGCCGCCTTCATCCGCGGCGTCGGCCAGCAGGATCCGGTCCCCGGGTTCGAGGCAGGCATCGGCATCTATCTCGATGATGTCTATCTCAACCGGCCCCAGGCCGCCGTGCTCGATATCTATGATGTCGACCGGATCGAGGTGCTGCGCGGGCCCCAGGGCACGCTGTACGGCCGCAACACGATCGGCGGCGCAGTCAAATATGTGACCAAGAAGCTGCCCGATCATGTCGAGGTGAGCCTCAAGGGAACCTACGGCTCGTACAACCAGGCCGACGGCATCGTCAGCGTCTCGGCCCCGATCGGCAGCATGTTCAAGGTCGGTGTATCGGGCGCGCGGCTGACGCGCGACGGCTTCGGCCGGAACCTGAATCTCGGCATCGACAATTACAACAAGAATGTCTGGGCGGGCCGCGGCACCGTCGAGTTCACCTCGCCCGATTCCCGGCTCTTCGTCCGCATCACCGGCGATTACACCCATGACAAATCGAACCCTCGCAACGGCCATAGGCTGATCCCGGGCCTGCTGACCGGCTCGCCGGTGCTGGCCAATGTCTATGACACCAATGCCGGCCTGGCCAATCCGAAGGAGGATATCTGGGCGGGCGGCCTGTCCATGTCGATCAATGCCGAGCTGACCGACCATCTGACGCTGCGCAGCATCAGCGCCTGGCGCAAGGACCGCTCCTACACGCCAATCGATTTCGATTCGACGCCGTCGGTGGATGTCGATGTGCCCGCGATCTACAAGAACGAGCAGACCAGCCAGGAATTCCAGCTGCTCTACAAGAGCGACAAGCTGAACGGCATTGTCGGTTTCTATTATCTCGGTGCGAAGGCGGCGACGGGCTTCGACGTGCTGCTCTCGACCACCTACCCCGGTCTCGACGGCTATACCGCGGGCGATGTGCGGACCGAAACCAGCTCGATCTATGGTGATTTCACCTATGACTTCACCCCGCAGATCAGCCTGTCGCTCGGCGGCCGCTACACCTGGGACCAGCGCAAATCCTATGTCTTCAAGGCGAATTATATCGGCCTGACGTCGGAATTCGGCGGCAGCCCGGTGCCCTTCTTCGGCGCGCCGCCGTCGACCGATTTCCGTGGCGAGGCGAACTTCAAGAAATTCACGCCACGGGCCTCGCTCAGCTTCAAGCCGAGCGAGAACCACATGCTCTATGTCTCCTATTCGGAAGGCTTCAAGGGCGGCGGCTTCGATCCGCGCGGTTCAGGCGCCTCCGCGCCAAAGCTTGCCGGTGAGCTCGTCCCCACATATCAGGAAATCTACAACTACCTGCTGTTCAAGCCCGAGACGGTGAAGAGCTACGAGATCGGCTGGAAGGGCGCCGCCTTCGACCATCGCCTGACCTGGGCGCTCGACGGCTTCTACGCTGACTATACCGATGTCCAGATTCCCGGATCGGTCGGCTGCCTCATCAACAACGTCCAGTCCTTTTGTGGCATCACCACCAACGCCGCCAAGGCGCATATCAAGGGTGTGGAGCTCGAGACCAACGCCCAGCTGGCGCGCGACTTTGCCGGCCCCGGCTCGGCGATCAATTTCACCGGGACGCTCGGCTACATCAACGCCAAGTACAAGACCTTCATCGGCCCGACCGGCGTGGATGTCGCCAAGTACCGCGTCTTCCAGAACACGCCTGACTGGACCCTGTCAGGCACGCTCGCCGCAGTGCTGCCGGTCGGCCCGGGCTCGCTCAGCGGATCGACCGTCGTCTCCTATCGCAGCCTGACCCACCAGTTCGAGACGGCAAGCCCGTTCCTCGACCAGCCCGGTTATACCCTGCTCGACGCTCACCTGACCTACAGCTTCGGCGGCGGGAAATATTCGATCGGGGTGCATGGCAAGAACCTGACCGATGTCCGCTACAAGACCTCAGGCTATCAATATATCCGTACCGATATTGCGGGGAGCCCGATCGACGCCCAGAACCACCCGGTTCCCAACGGGCCTTATGTCGCGACGCTGGGCAAGGAAGGCATCGCCACCGCCTTCTACGGCAACCCGCGCCAGGTGTTCGGAACCTTCACCGCGAAGTTCTGAAGGCACGACGCAGCGCAATCGGCTAGGAAACACCGGACGCCCCGCGAGAAGGGCGTCCGGTGTTTCGTTTTGAGGGGATCGACATGAGCAACGACACCGGCACCAGCCCGATCGCGCCGACCGGGTCCGGCTACCGCGCCTTCGTGCTGGGGATGCTGCTGCTCGTCTACAGCTTCAATTTCCTCGATCGCCAGATCCTCGGCATCCTTGCGGGTCCGATCCGCGCTGACCTCAACCTTTCCAAGACCGAGTTCGGCGCGCTGGGTGGAATCGCCTTCGCCCTGCTCTATGCCGGGCTCGGCATTCCGCTGGCGCTGCTTGCCGACCGGACCAGCCGGAGCTGGGTGATCACCGGATCGCTCGCGGTGTGGAGCGGCTTCACCGCTTTGTGCGGTTACGCCACCAGCTTCAGCATGCTCTTCTGGTGCCGGCTCGGCGTCGGCGTCGGCGAGGCGGGCGGCGTCGCGCCTTCCTATGCCTTCATCGCCGATTATTTCCCGCCGAAGGAGCGCGCCCGGGCGCTGGCGATCTATTCGCTCGGCATTCCGCTCGGCCTTGCGGCGGGGGCGCTGCTCGGCGGTTATATCGCAGCGGCGGTCAACTGGCGGATGGCGTTCATCGTGCTCGGGCTCGCCGGCGTGATCCTCGCCCCGATCTTCCGGCTGACGGTGCGCGAGCCGGCGCGCGGCCTGTACGACAAGCCGGTCCCCAAGGCACCGCCCAGCGCGGCCTTCGCCATCCTGGCGCGCAAGCCGAGCTTCTGGCTGCTCGCGCTGGGCGCCTCGATGAGTTCGCTGTGCGGCTATGGGCTGGCGCTGTGGCTGCCGTCGGTGCTCGCCACCACGCTGCATTTCGACCTGCTGACCCTGTCGCGCTTCATCGGCGCCTTGTTCCTGACCGGCGGCTGCGCGGGCGTGTTCCTCGGCGGCTGGCTGGCCGACCGGCTCGGCCAGGCCGATCGCGGCATCTATGCCAAGCTGCCGGCGATCGCCTTCGTGATCACCGCGCCCTTGTTCGCGCTGGGCATCTCGACCCATTCGCCGCTGCTCGCCTTTCTGTTCCTGCTGCTGCCCAATGGGCTCAACATCCTGTGGCTCGGCCCGGTGACGACCGCAGTCCAGCATCTCGTCCCCGCGCCGATGCGCGCGACGGCGGCGGCCAGCTTCCTGCTGATCAACAATCTGATCGGCATCGGCGTCGGCCCGACCCTGATGGGGGTGGCGGCGGACATGATGACGCACAGGTTCGGCGGTGGCGACGCGCTCAAATATGCGACGCTCGGGGCGCTGGTTTTCTATCTGATCGCGGCGGTGCTGATGCTGCTGGCGGTGAAGCCGCTGCGGCGGAACTGGGTGGATTGAAGGCTCAGGGCCGATAGCCCAAATTTCACCGTCACCCCCGGACGTGTTCCCACTGCTGTCCGGGATTTTTCCTGCTGTGCCTAGATTGAGGGCGAGTTGGGGAGATGGAGG
>NZ_BAAAEH010000017.1:34113-69851 GCF_039522915.1 Sphingomonas oligophenolica | reverse complement strand
AGACATATTCGCCGGCCGCCATGGACATGGCCCCGGCGACGAGGCCGGCAACGCCCGCCACCAATATATCGGCCGGCTTCGCTGCTGCCGTCGCCTTCTGACCACGGCGTTCACCTACGCACTGTCGGGTCTGGTCGAATGGACATTGGCTTTCGCGTTCATCGCCGGGGGCGTGGTCGGAGGGCCGATGGGGACCCGTATCGCGAGGCGCCTCGCGAACACGCGGGACACGCTCAGAACGATATTCGGGGTCATGATCTTCTTGGTCGCCGGCTACATGCTCTGGAAGAATGCCGTGGCGTAGGGGAGCAACGTCCGCGGTTTATAATGAATCCGGACGAACGCGCCGCCTCGGTTTCATTGGCAAACTGATTTCAGCGGCGAAGCAGCGATCCGAGCGGCCCTTCGAACATCGGCCAAAAGATCGGCCAAATTCCGCGGTAGACGCAGAGAAACATCAGGTATAGAGCCAGTTTCCGCGATAGAAAGATCGGCCAAAATGCCTGTTGTTGAAGCGCACGACAGGATCGAGCCGGCCAGGATCGAGGCCCCGGCTGGCGAGTTGCTCGACCTCGTGGCGGAGGTGTCGGGCAGGGGGAGCGCACTGGGGTCGCGGCTTCACCCGCGCACCGCCGACAATCTCGCCGACCTGGTCCGGGTGATGAACACCTATTACAGCAACCTCATCGAGGGCCATCATACCCGACCGCGCGAGATCGAGCGCGCGCTGAAGGGCATCGCTGAAAACGACGAGCGGCGCGACCTTCTCGAGGCGGTGGCGCATGTCCGGTTGCAGACCCGCATCGACGCGGATGCCGCGGCGGACATGCTGCCCGACCCGGCCGACCTGGCGTTTATCCGCTGGCTTCATCGCGAATTCTACGACGGCGCGACCCTCTCCATGCGTACGATCAAGAGCCCGAAACGCTCCTTCGTCATGGTGCCGGGCGAATGGCGCTCCTTGCCCGAGCATGATGTCGAGGTGGGCAGTCATCTGCCACCATCGAGCGGTCAAGTCGCCGATTTCATGGCCTATTTTCATCGTCGGTTCGCGTTCGAGCCCGGGCCGGGGGACAGGTTGCTCGCCGTGGGGCCCGGCAAGGCGGCGCGCATTCTCGCCATGGCCACCGCGCACCATCGCTTCAACTATATCCATCCCTTTCCCGACGGAAACGGCCGGGTCAGCCGGCTGATGAGTCATGCGATGGCGCAAAAAGCCGGGATCGGCGCTCGAGGCCTGTGGTCAGTCTCGCGCGGCCTCGCACGAGGGCTCGACGCCGGGCCTGAGGGACGCGAGGAATATAAGCGCTACATGGCGTTGGCCGATGCGCCACGGCAGGGAGAGCGCGACGGCCGGGGTAACCTGTCGCTCAACGCGCTCGAGGTCTTCGCGACCTGGTTCCTCAAGGTCTGTCTTGATCAGATCGACTTCATGGCTGGCCTGTTCGATCTCGACACGCTCGCCAGGCGGCTTGAGCGGCTGGTCGCTCGCAGCGAGACCCTGTCACCTGAAAGCCTCAACCTGTTGCTCGAGGCGTTGATTCGCGGCGAGTTCGAGCGCGGCGAGGTCGTGCGCATCACGGGCATGCCTGAGCGCAGCGCGCGTCGGGTGCTCAAGGAACTGACTGGCCAGGGCTTGCTCGCCTCGTCGACCGAGAAGGGACCGGTGTCGTTGCGTTTTCCAAGCGATACGCTCGAAGTCCTTTTCCCGAAGCTCTATCCCGAAGCGTCGATCTAGGAGCGGGCCCCCGACGACATTGGGCGCCTGATAAAGGACCGGCCAAAAGAACGGCCAGAAATTGCGAGCATCTTCATGAATATCGAGGATCCGCAATAGCTTGTATGGAGCGACAATCGGCCAGAATTGCCGGATTCGGCCGCTCGCAGATGATTTTCCGCCACTCAGCTCACTCCCGCTTCAGGACAATTCTCCCTGAGCGAAAGTCACTGCCGTGCACCTCGGGACGGCTCATTACACCATGTTAGGACGCGCCATGCCGAGATAAGGTCGGTGACGAAGGCGCGCCGGCAATCTTGGAGCGCTCAGCTGTCGTACAGATTTGCGCCGACTCTGGCGCTTTGCAATCGCCTCGCCGCTTGCCGATGATGATAGCGTGTATTATGTGTGTAGCACGCGACGCCAAAAGAGGTTCAGATGCTTCGTCAATCCATTCTTGCAGCCGCACTTGCTTCAAGCGTCGTCGCCACCCCTGTGCTCGCCAAAGGTTGCATCCGAGGTGCGATCGTAGGCGGAGTTGCCGGCCACTATGTCGGGCGAGGCCATGCGCTTGCCGGTGCCGCAGCCGGGTGCCTCGTTGCGCGTCACCACTATGCCCAGAAAGCCAAGGCCCAACGAACCTCGCCACGCCGCTGATGACAATGAGCGCATGATCCAATCGGCCGATTCCGAATACAACAGTTCGGAACCGCTGGTGCGAGAGTGCCCACAATCAGACGTTCTTGGGGATTCGCTCGCGGTCGGTTTCTCAGCATTCGGCGCGGGTCCCGCCGCCAATGGCGGACGGTACAGCCCGGACATTCATCTCCGCCATGACCCGAGCGCGACCGCGGCCTTCGCCGAAACCCATGTCCGCCGGCTTGAGGCCATCCGCCGGGCGACGGGCGGGGCTGAGCGGAACGCCGATGGCAGCTGGACCATCGCGCCGGATCATCTGGCGCGCGTCAGAGCCTGTGAACGCGCCCGCGCCGGGCGACAGCCGGTCGCCATCGAGACCTTGTCGGAGCGGCCGCTGTCGAAGCTTCCGACGCATGAGGGCGCGACTTGGCTCGACCGCGAGCTGACCGCTGACAAGCCGACCGATCTAGGGCGAGGGTTTGGTGCTGATGTCCGCCAGGCGCTCGACCTCCGTCGCCAATGGCTGGTCGCCCAAGACCTCGCCGAGGCGGACGGCGATACGGTGCGCTACCGTCGCAATCCGCTGGCCGTCCTCCAGCTACGAGAGTTGCGCGCGGTCGCGAGCGGGCTTGCGGGCGAGCTGGACAAGCCGTTTGTCGAGGCGCGATCGGGGCAGCAGGTCGAAGGCATCTGCCGGCGAGCGATCCAGGCGGGCGACGGCAAATTTGCGCTGATCGAAAACTCGCGCGAGTTCACGCTCGTGCCCTGGCGGCCGGTGCTCGAGCGCTCCGCCGGGAAAACCGTCTCCGGCATCGTGCGCGAAAGCGGAATCAGCTGGACGATCGGCCGGACCAGAGGGCTGGGCATTTCCTGACTGATCAAACTCGCCGCAACTGGCCCGACAGCGCCCTTCAGCACCATCGCGTCGAGACGCTCCTGGGCACATTCTGTCGGCATCAGATGATCGAGTGAGCGTGCCCGTGAAGACGTTCAAGACCCGCCACCAATTCTACCTGCCCGACGATTTGTCGAAGCGCCTCGAGGGGCTCGCCGCAAAACCGGGATCGTCAAAGACCGCGATCCTGACCGACGCTCTCCGCTCCTGGTTGGATCGCAAGGCCGGCGACGAGCTCGACCTGCGGTTCGGTGCACGACTCGATCGGCAGACCCGCTCGAGCAGCCGGATGGAAGTGCGGCTCGACCATGTTGCAGCGGTGCTTGACCTGTTCGTTGCGCACCAGATGACCCTCGTTGCCCATCAGCCCCCGTTTGACGAAGCGACGAGCAGATTGGGCAAGACGCGCTACGACCGGTTCATGGGGCAGGTTGATCGCGTGCTGACGGCGCGCAGCGGTAAATCAAGTCAGCCTGAAGCAGGAGCTGGCAGCGGTGATTGAGCCCCGTGCTCCGGTGATAACGGTCAGGATTCGGGAAGCGTGCCGGATCACCGGGATTGGTCGATCGAAACTCTATGAACTGATTGACCCGCGAAGCGCCACTGCTCCTCGACGTCGGATCTCGTCGGCTCTGGGCGCTTCGTCTGCGATGAGGACTCCAAGTCAAAGTTCGCCTGCTCCCCGCTATCGCTGCCTATTTCCGGATCGCCTTGGCCCCCCAGGTGCCAATAGCGACGGTAAGAAGTACCAAGCCCAACATTCCGAATAGCCGGAATAGCACAAGAAATTCTGACGATATTATTGTAATACGAGTGAAAAATGTCGACAATACAAGAAATGTCGTCGAAAATAATAACATAAAGAAGCTGTAAATAAACGACCTGTGGTAAGTTGGCATGATTAAATTATCCGGGTAGAGGTTGGTTTTTGTAGGGCTGGATCGTAAGTATATCGGAGATGGTTATGCGCGAGTGTCGGCATTTATCTTGTCAGACGTCGACGTGCTCGGGTAACGAGCAAACTTATCAAAAACCAACCGTCACGTATTCGCCCGACGCAGTCGATACCAAATGTCGCACGTGTCCCCGTCCGGGGAGCTGAAGACGCGCCCGCCTTCCGGGCCCTTCCAGCAAGCGGGAAGGGCCGTGCCACTGCGCGCAGTGGTATCCTGCTGTACCAAGGCGTTGATCGCCGGTGAAAGGGAGCGCTCCAAAGATCATCGTCCGGTCCTGTATATCGCCCTGCCAGTCCTCTTCCGACCCCAGTCCAGTGCCGCCGCTATGGCTGGCTTCGGACCGTGTCGCCCGCGTCGTCACTCCTCTCGCGGAGCTACCGGGTAGATTATGAAACGATCGTGGACCTGAGGCTGCTCCGGGACATCCAGCGCCGCCTTCAAGCCGGTTTGCAGCTCACCGATGCTCTCGACGGGCAATTCGAGGGGATGCTCGTCGGGATGTGTCGACGCCCTGTGCGAATAATCGCGCCCGGGCGTGCGCGTCATCTCGATATGCGCGCCGAGCACCGCACGAATTGGATGCGTGGCGGCGAAGGTGGCGAGGCGGTCAACGCTGGCGCGCTCGTCGGACATGAAATTGACCGGCACGTACAGGCGGCCGGGATAGAGGACGTCGCCCGACAGCAGGATCTTCATTCTTGGATCGTAGATCATAATCGAGGCCGCCTGGTGTCCCGGCGTCGGCACGATGTCGAGAACGCGACCGCCAAGGTCGAACCGGGCTATCGCGTCCGGCCAGTTCCCGATGCCGAAGAACCCCGCCACGTCCGCCGGCTTCAGCCCGATGACCGTGGTATCGGGGCGATCGCGAAACGCAGCATCGCCCGCGATATGATCACCGTGGCTATGACTGTGCGCTACCACGAGTGGGATACTGGTGCGGTGATGCGCGGCCAGCCAGTTTGCCACGAGGCTGTCGACGACCGGCCTTATCTTGCCGCCCTCCGCCCCGGTATCGACCAGCAGCGCCTTGTCCCGCCCGAAGATGAGATAGAGGAAGGGCGCCTCGAAATTGGTCTTGACCGATTGCCGAATGACATAGGTGTCACGGTCAAGCGACTGGACTTGCGCCTCCGGCTCGGCACCGCTGGTGCCGTCGATCCACTTTTCAGGGAACAGCGCAGGAACCGCGGCGCTTCGTGCCATCACCTCCGGGGTGATCAGCACGCCATTGGCGAGCATGCCGGCCAGGCAGATTTTCGCCTTCCAACCCGATCGGGAAAACGCGCCCAGCCCCATCTGATTCCTACTCCTCATGACTATAGCCGAGTCCGCGGACCGCCGACGGGCTAGCCGGCCACCGACGTGGATCGGGCCTGTTTCTCCTTGATCCTCGCGATCAACGGCCGGGCCGGGAAGATGAACTGTTCCCAGATCGACAGTCTCCTGCGTTCGTCCTGGCCCACAATGGAGGATTCCCCGTCGCGATAGGTGCCGCATATCCGATCGATCAAAATCAGTGAGTTGCCATAGTTGCAGCGCGTATCTTCATAGCTCAGGGCAGTATGATGAAGGCTGTGATGCTGGATTGTCGTGAAAAAGAAGGAGTACCATCGGGGTGGGTCGGACCGAACATTGGCGTGTGCGAACGTGGAAATCACGGTCAGAACGTTGAACGCGCAGAACTCCGCGGCTTGCGGCAAATCGAACAGAGCAACCACGCTGAGGCTGATCAGGAACAACTCGATCGGGTTGCCCACCGCGCCCTTCATCGCGTTCAACTGTGTGATGTGGTGATGCGGCGCGTGCGTCGACCAGAAGAAGGCATTATTGTGCATCAGCCGGTGCATCCAGTACTGGCCGAACTCGACAAGGAAAATCACCAGGGCGACCTGCACGAGAAATGGCATGTGCATGGCCCATTCGGTGGTGATACCAAGCGAATGCTTAGTTGCCTTCAACGGCTCTTCGGCCAGCTTGGAGGTTGCCCACGCAATCGCGGTGTAGCTCAGGATCACGTAGAAAAGATCCGTGGCAAATTCGCGCTTGTTCAGCCGCCATCCGGCATGCCGCTCATGGACCCCCTCAAGCACCTGCACGAACGCCGTGGTGACGGCGCCCGCCACGACAATCGACCATGGGCTTTCGATCCAGGACGCGGGGCCGAACGCCCAGAATAATATGACCATGGCGATCGTCGCGGGCGGCACCAGGTTGAAGAGCTTTTGCTTCATGGCATTCCTACCTTGATCAGGCCCTTGCTCACCCTGGAGTGCCCATGGCGGACACTCCAGGGTGGTGACCTTCGTCAATAATGATAGCTTAACTCGATTCCCACTCGTCGCGGCGTCAGGACCGATTGCGTGTAGAAGCGCTCGACGACACCCTGGCCCGCTACGGTTCCGAATGCGTCGCGGATCCGGTCGAGCGAACTGCGATCGTTGCCGATCGAGGTGATGGCATATTTGTCGAAGATATTGTCGGCGAACAGGCTGACCTCGTATTTCGGGGCGTGAAAGGTCACCGATGCGCGATGCGTGATATAGCCCGGGATATCGGTGCCGAAGCCGCGCAGCCCGACGCGCGAGTAGATGTCGCCGGTGTAGGTGGCCGTCCAGTTTGCCTCGATGGTCCGTTCACCCCCGAGCGGATATGTATAGGTGGCCTGCGCGCTGCCCGAATGCTTGGTCGAGCCGGGCAAACGGTCGCCCGGCTCCCCATCGAACAGGTTGGACGTGTAACCGGGTCCCGGGTCCTGCACGACGACCAGCGCCGGAGCGAGGCTCGTCAGATGCGCGTCGGTATAGGCATAAGTGGCCTGAACGACGAGGCGGGGCGTGACCTTCACGAGGCCGGTGAACTCCACGCCTTGCGATATTGCCTTACCGGCGTTCTTGGTGATGCCGATAGCGCCGTAGATCGTGGTGCTCGGCACCTGAATGCCGGTCCAGTGGGTACGGAAACCGGCGAGCGTGAATTGCACCCGCCTGTCGAGCAGCGTCCCGCGAAGGCCGATTTCGGCGTTGCGCGTCTTGTCCGGCCCGTAGAATAGTTCGTCCGGCAGCGCGCACAGCACCTGGCCGCCAGCCGCAGCCCTCGCCAGATCCTCGGGCGTGCAGGCTACCACTCGGTTGGCACCGCCGACACGGTAGCCGGTCGAGTAGGTGCCGTAGACGAGCAGGCCGTCGCTGACCTTGTAGGAGGTATTGGCCTTCCAGACGAAACCGTCGGAGTCGGCATGGCCCGGCGTGAAGCGACCCGGCAGGATCGCCGTCGACGGATAGGGAGCAACGCCGACGCCGATCAGAGGCAGGGCCTGACCACCCACGGTATCGACATGGTACTTATAGTAGCGAAGGCCGCCGGTGATCTGCCAGGCCTTTGTCACGTGGAGAGTCGCCTCGCCGTAGACCGCTTTTTCGGTCAGCTCGGTGTGCGATGACGACTCATATTCCAGATTGTCCGGGCGATTGATTCCGGCGAACTCAGCGAAACCGGGCGTATATTCGTGGCGGTCGGTCTTTGTCTTCAACCGGTTGTAGAATCCGCCGAGAACCCAGCTGATCGGGCCGCCATGCGTTGAGACCAGGCGCAGCTCCTGGTTGAACTGCTTATATTCCTGGTTGTTGATCGCGTAGGAGGAGAATGCCGGAAACGCCTCATATCCGTAATTCAGATCGAGCAGCAGATCGGTATTGTCCTCGGTATTGTGGTTCTTCTGCACCGTATAAGCCGTCGCGCTGATGAGCTGCGCGACGTTGAATAGGTTGGCATAGATTTCGGCCGAGAAGAGATCAGATTTGCGATCGAACGGTTCGGCATAGCGGAACGGCGCCTCGTATCTGCCCGTCCCCAATATACCGGCGGCATTCACCTGCCGGCCACCGGTCTTGGTCTCCTGATGCGCGTAGGTGAGATACGCTTTGAGATCCGGACTATATTCGAGAAGGAGCTGGTTGCGCGTCGTGAAGGTGTGCTCGTAGTTGAGATCCCGCTGTGCGCGGAAATTGGCGGCATAATCCGCCGGGGTGCCAAACCCGGTCGCGGCGAGGGTCGTGCCACGCACCGGCTGGGGATTGGATGTGCCAGGCTTCTGGAGAATATAGTTATAATCGATGAAGCCGTTGTCATGGTAATATCCGACGACTGATCGGAACGCGATATGATCGGTCACCAGCGGCACATTCACCGTCACGTCGCCCGATCCACTGAAATCGCCGCTATGGGACTCCGCATAGCCGCGGGCGTGGAGATCGACCGAGATCCGATCCGTGTTCGGCCGGCTGGGGAGGTAGCGCACGGCGCCTGCAAGCGTGCCCAGACCGTAGAGAGTGCCCTGCGGCCCCTCGAGCACCTCGACACGCTCGAGATCGATCAGTTTGAAGTCGGCGTAGAGCGGAACCTCGCCGAGATAGACGCCGATCGAATTGTTGGTGTTCGAGCCGGTGTCGCTGGTGTCGCCCGAGTTAATGCCGCGCAGGATGATGTTGCCGGTCGAGGCGGGCCCGGAATCCACCACAGTGACGCCAGGAGTGAACGCCGCGAGCCCGCGAATATCGTCGATCCGCTCCCTGGCGAGCATTTCGGCCGAGACAGCGCTGATGTTGATCGGCGCGTCCTGCAGCGTCGTCTGGCGGCGGCTGCCGGTCACGACGATGTCATTGGACTCGCCCTGGGCGCCGCTGTCCGCGGGGGTTTCCTGCGCGAACGCAGATGTGGCTCCGACGCCCATCAGCATGGTCGCGCAAAGTAATGTGTTGCGAATCAATGTCATAGTCACTTCGACCCCTTGCTATTGAGCCCGTCGAAAAGTGACATCCCCCCATTGACGCTCTGGCTAAACCGGCGCCTTCTCAGTCCATTTGCGTTTCGTCGTCTTCAATATTCCACGGCTCCCGCCACAGCGTGCGGCGGGCTTGCCGAGGCCCCGCAGAGCCGCGAAAACCGGATCGTGCGTCGCTGGACGGCCGCATGGCGCAGCTGACCGGCCTGCGAGTCCGGCGACGCCGACGACCGGCGCCATGGCGCTCGAGAGAACAGCATTGCAGACCAGCTTCCGATCCACGGACCCCCACTTTCAGCCGGCGATGACCGGCGTTGCCGAACCCTTTCTTTTCCGCTGTTTTACGGAACGATGACAGAAAGGTATGGATATTACGGAATACGTCAAGCGTAATAATTTTGCAGTTGCTCAGTATGAAGCAGAATCGCGCTGCACCGCACAAAACAGCGCCTTTTCAAGCAGCACGACAGACTCACCGCTCGGTTTTCCATTGCGCACCGCTCGTGAATCGGGGTTCGAATCGCTGCCCTGGTCCCCGATGCGCGAATCACCAAACAAATGATTCGCGGTGATACGCTTGTCCGAGAAAATTGGCGGACATTGCCTGAGCGGGCACGGCGCAAGGCATCTCGCACTCCGCCCACATCGATAAGCCGGTAAACGACCGCTGCGCTGGCCTAGCTGCGCCGGAAGATATTACCTGTCCTTCAATCAGTAATATTTTCGATGGACAAACCCATCGATTGCAGAGATGCTGCGGTGCGAAAGGGGATCGAATCATGATCAGGAGATTTGGCAGGGCGAGCGGAATGGCGCTGATGGCCGGAGCGCTTATGATCGCATCCTGTTCCCAGTCGCCGGGCGTCAAACCGGAGCCGCGCCACGAGTTCAATATCGGGTGGTCGATCTACGCCGGGTGGATGCCCTGGCCCTATGCCCAGCAGGCCGGCATCGTGAAGAAGTGGGAAGACAAATACGGAATCAAGATCCACATCGTTCAGGTCAACGATTATGTGGAATCGGTGAACCAGTACACTGCCGGCAAGTTTGACGGCGTGACCGTCGCCAACATGGATGCCCTCACCATTCCCGCCGCGGGCGGCAAGGATACCAGTGCCATCATCGTCGGGGATTATTCGAACGGCAATGATGGTATCCTGCTCAAGGGCGCGGACCAGCTCAGCGCGATCAAGGGCAGGCAAGTCTATCTGGTCGAGCTGTCGGTCTCCCACTATCTCTTGGCGCGCGGACTGGAATCGGTCGGCATGAAGCCCGACGACGTAAAGACCGTGAACACGTCCGATGCCGACATCGTCGGCGCCTTCGGCAGCCCGGACGTCAAGGCGGCAGTCGCGTGGAACCCGCAGCTTTCAGTGATGAAGGCACAGCCCGGCGTGAAGCAGGTCTTCAGTTCCGCCGACATTCCCGGCGAAATCCTCGACCTGCTGGTCGTCGATACCGCCACGCTCAAGGCCAATCCGAACCTCGGCAAGGCGCTCGCCGGGATCTGGTATGAAACCACGGCCCTGATGAAGCGCCAGGACGCCAAGGGCAAGGAAGCGCGGGCGGCCATGGCGAAACTGGCCGGCTCGAGTCCCGAGGCATTCGACAGGCAGCTCGCGACGACCTACCTCTATTCGGATCCCAAGGCCGCAGTGACGGCGACATCGGCGCCGTCTCTCGTCAAAACCATGACGCAGGTACGCGATTTCAGCTTTTCCAAGGGGCTGTTCAAGGGCGCGACGTCCGCCGGCGCGGTCGGCATGGCGTTCCCGGGCGGAAAGACCCTTGGCGATCCGAAGCATGTGACGCTTCGGTTCGACGAGAGCTTCATGAAACTGGCTGCCGACGGGAAGCTCTGATCGCGTCCTTGCCTGGTTTTATCGTCCCTTGCTTGGCTTATCGAAGGTGATGTGACGACATGCGTTGGGTGAACCGCCAAGTTCGCCGGAGCGACCGGATCGTTCTGGGTTCGCTGCCGATCCTCCTTCTGGTGCTGCTCTATATCTTCATGGCAGCCGAGCGCCACGCCGCGAATCCGGTGGACAAGATCCTCCCGTTACCCAGCGGCATGGCCCAGGGCATGTCAGCGCTTCTTTTTCAGCCTGACCAGCTTTCCGGCCAGTTGCTCTTCTGGGCCGATACGTTGGCCAGCCTCCAGCGGCTGGGGATCGGGCTCGGCATCGCGACCCTGGCGGCACTCGTTGTGGGGCTCGTGCTTGGCCTTTTGCCACCGGTGCGCGCCACCCTGGGGCCGCTGGTGACGGCAATCGCCGTGATCCCGCCGATCGCCTTGCTTCCGATCCTCTTCATCGCGCTGGGGCTGGGTGAAACGGCAAAGGTCGCTCTGATCGTCATAGGAATAGCGCCAGTCATGGTGCGCGACATCGCCGCCCATGTCGGCGCCTTGCCGCGGGAGCAGATCATCAAGGCCCAGACCTTGGGCGCTAGCAGCTGGCAGATCATGATCCGTGTCGCGTTGCCCCAGGCAATGCCGCGCCTTCTCCACGCGATGCGCCTGTCGCTCGGCCCGGCCTGGGTGTTCCTCATCTCCGCCGAGGCGATCGCATCCGATGTGGGCCTGGGCTACCGGATCTTCCTCGTTCGCCGCTATCTCGCGATGGACATCATCATCCCCTATGTCGCCTGGATCGCCCTTCTGGCAATCCTGGCGGACATGGCGCTCGCCTTTCTCAGCGTTCGCCTGTTTCCCTGGGCGCATGGAGCGAACCGTTGAGCACGCTCCTCAGCCTTCGCGAGGTCTGGATCGAATATGGCGACAAGATCGTCCTCGAAAGGGTGAGCCTCGACATCGAGGCCGGCTCCTTCGTCTCGATCATCGGGCCTTCGGGGGCGGGAAAGAGCAGCCTTCTTCGCATCCTTCTCGGCCAGGAAATCCCGACTCGCGGGACCATCCTCCTCGATGGGGTGCCGCTCACGCCTGAGTGCGGGCCGGACCGCGGCGTCGTTTTCCAGCGCTACTCGGTGTTTCCGCACCTGTCGGTGCTGCGCAACGCGGTTTTCGGGATCGAATGCGCAAAGGCGCCGCTTTCGGCGCGCCTGTTCGGCGCCGCGCGCCGCGCTGCCATGGATGAGGCGGTCGAGATGCTGAACGCGGTCGGCCTTGGCGACAGCCTCCATCTCTATCCCGCCCAGATGTCCGGTGGCATGCAGCAGCGGCTGGCAATCGCCCAGGCCCTGATCAAGCGCCCGCGCATCCTCCTGCTCGATGAGCCGTTCGGCGCGCTCGATCCGGGCATCCGCGCTGACATGCACGGGCTCATCACCCGGCTTTGGCGCGACTATGCGCTGACGATCGTCATGGTGACCCACGACATCCACGAGGCCTTCACCTTGGGAACGCGTGTGATCGCGCTCGACAAGCGCCGGCACGACCCGCACGCGCCCCACCGCTTTGGCGCGACGGCCGTCTACGACATTCCGCTCCGGAACAGGGTCGACCCCGCGGCCGTCGAAAAGCCCGGAATGGCAATAAACGAAATATTATCAAGCAGTTGAGGATTTGACATGAGCACCGAACCCACCGGCCTGGCTAGGCTTAGCATGAGCCTTCCCGGGGATTTGTTCCGCCAGCTGGATATAATGGTGGAGGAGCGTGGACTGCCGTCGCGCTCCCAGCTCATGGCGGAACTGATCCGCCATGCCCTTGCCCAGCACGAGGCGTTCACCCGGCCCGACGATCTGCTCGCCGGCACGATCACGATGGTCTATCGCGGCGATCGCGGGCGCGTGCGGCATCAGCTGGCCCAGACCCAGGCCCGATACCTGAAGGAGGTGATTTCCTCCCAGCACGTGTTTCTCGAGGATGACCAGTCGCTCGAGGTTCTGCTGGTGCAGGGCCCGGCCGTGAGGCTGAAGGAACTGTGCGACGCCCTTCGGCGCGTCCGCGGCGTGCAGCAACTCGAACTCGTCGCGACCACCGCCCTCCTGCCGCCTCTGCACGAGCAGGAAGCCGAGAGCAGCAAGGCTGCGGGAGCCGCCGCATGACCGATATTCTGGCGAATCCAATGGCTGCGCGCGATCATGCGCGCGGCATGGCGGGCACGGTGGTCGAAGCGATGCCGGTGCTGCCGCCGGTTGCGGACGATCTGCCCGCGGGCGTGCCCGCGGACGCATTGCTGTGGGAAGAGACGATCGCGGCGGGCGGCTATGCCACGCGGCGCCTCACACGCGGCGCGCGCCTGCGGCTGATCGACGTCAAGGGCGACGCTTGCGCTTCGCTGCTGCTCTTCAACGCCGAGATGCCGACTGAACGGCTCAACGTCGCCGACACAGTGAAGGTGCAGTGGAACGCCTATCTCGGCGAGGGCAAGCTGCTGCTGTCGGACATGGGCCGAGTCCTCATGAGCATTCTGCAGGATGATGCCGGCACCCATGACAGCTTTTGCGGCACCTCCAACGCAGCGGCCAACGCCGCCAGATATGGAAGCGGAAACAATAGCGGCCCTTGTCCCAGCGGCCGCGACCGGTTCCTCCTCGGCGTGGCCAAGCATGGGCTTCAGCGCCGGGATGTCCATCCTTGCGTGACGCTGTTCAAGGGCGCCAGGATCGAAGCCGACGGGGCGATCGTGCCGCAGATCGGGCCGTTTCCACCGGGCCGGGCCATGGTCCTGCGCGCGGAAATGGACGTGATCGTCGTGATTGCGAATTGCCCGCATGTCCTCGATCCGCGCACCGACTGGACGGTGACGCCGGTGCGCGCGACCGCCTGGCGTGGCCCCGTCACGCCCGCCGACGATCCCATCCGCAACGCGACGCCGGAGGGCCTGCGCGCCTTCGAGAACGTCGAAGACTATTTCCGTCGCTAAGAAGGAACAGGCCTGAATGAGCGTTGATCCCCATTTGTCCGGCCTTTCCGGCACCGTCGTCCACGACGTCGTCGTGCCCGCGCGGGCGCCGTGGCTGCACCATGTCGCGGCCGGACAGACCCTGCGAATCGTCGACCTGGAGGGCAACCAAGCGGTCGATTTTCTCCTCTACGCCGCCGCCGACGATGCGGAACGCTACAGCGCGCAGGACACGGTCGCCGCGCAGGGAAACCTCTTCCTTCGCGAGGGCACGGTGCTGCGATCGAACGAGGGCCGGCCGATGATGACCATTGTCGCCACGTCAGTCGACTATCACGACACCATCGGCGGCGCATGCTCGTGTGAATCCAACACGCTGCGCTATGGTCATCACACCAAGGCCGAGCACGCCTGCGTGGAAAACTTTCTCGAAGCGAACCTCTCCGAAGGGAGAGGCAAGCGCGACATCGTCTCCAACATCAATTTCTTCATGAACGTGCCGGTCGAAGAAGACGGGTCGCTCGGGATCGTCGACGGTATATCCGCGCCCGGCCTGACCGTGGACCTGCGCGCGGAGATGGATGTCATCGTCGTCGTCTCCAACTGCCCGCAGATCAACAATCCCTGCAACGGGTTCAACCCCACGCCCGTGCGCATGATCGTGACCGCATGACCTTCGATACCGTTCTGATCGCCAACCGGGGCGCGATCGCTACCCGCATCATCCGCACGCTGCGGCGCATGGGCCTGCGCTCGGTCGCGGTATATTCCGAAGCGGACGAGGGCTCGCTCCACGTTTCCCAGGCGGACGAAGCCGTCTGCATCGGCGGCGCGCGCGCATCAGAAAGCTATCTCAACATCGCCGCGATCCTGGAAGCGGCGCGCAGGACGGGCACCGGCGCCATCCATCCGGGATACGGCTTCCTTGCGGAGAATGTGGATTTCGCAGAGGCCTGCGCCGCCGCCGGCATCGTCTTCATCGGCCCCACGCCGGACAATATCCGCACCTTCGGCCTGAAGCACAGCGCGCGCGCGCTCGCCGCCGCCCATGACGTTCCGCTGGCGCCCGGCACTGACCTCCTTACGGATGAAGCCGAAGCGGTGCTGGCCGCGCAGGATATCGGTTTCCCGGTGATCCTGAAGGCCACCGCCGGCGGCGGCGGCATCGGCATGCGCATCTGCGAGGACCAGGAGGCCGTCCGCGAGGGATTCGCCGCCGTGGCCCGCCAGGGCCTGGGCAATTTCGGCGATGCAGGCGTCTTCCTTGAACGGTACGTCAGGCGAGCCCGGCATATCGAGGTGCAGATATTCGGCGACGGCAAGGGCCGGATCATGCCGCTCGGCGAACGCGATTGCTCGCTTCAGCGCCGCAACCAGAAAGTCGTCGAGGAGGCTCCGGCGCCACTGCTGCCCGATACCGTGCGCCATGACCTCATCGCGGCTGCGGTCCGGCTTGGCGAGGCGGCGCAATACCGGTCGGCGGGTACGGTCGAGTTCCTCTACGACGCCGAGCGTGAGCAGTTCTTCTTCCTTGAGATGAACACCCGCCTCCAGGTCGAGCACGGTGTCACCGAGGAAGTGATGGGCATCGACCTTGTCGAATGGATGATCCGCGGCGGGGCCGGGGATTTCGCCTTCCTCGATGCCGAGCCGCCCAGGCCGCAGGGCCATTCAGTCCAGGTCCGGCTCTATGCGGAGGATCCGGCGCTCGACTATCGCCCCACGTCCGGCACGCTGACCGCCGTCGGATTTCCCGCCGACATCCGGGTCGAGACCTGGTGCATGGCGGGCAGCACGGTCAGCGCCTGGTACGACCCGATGCTGGCGAAGCTGATCATGCACGCCCCGACCCGCGTGGAAGCGGTGCTGGCCGCGCAGGCGGCCCTCGAGCACAGCCGCATGGACGGGATGGAGACGAACCTGCGATGGCTCCGCGAGGTGGTGCGATCCCCCGCATTCGTCAGTGGCGAGGTTTCGACCCGTGTCCTCGATGATATCGTCTATGCGCCGCGCAGCATCCGGGTGATCAGCGGCGGCACGGCGACCACCGTGCAGGACTGGCCGGGCCGGCAAAGGCTCTGGGCGGTCGGGGTCCCTCCGTCGGGGCCGATGGACGACCAATCCTTCCGTCTCGGCAACCGGCTGCTGGGAAACCCGGAAGGAACGGCGGGCCTGGAGATCACCTTCACGGGGCCGACACTGTCGTTCACTGCACCGGCGCGCATCTGCCTGACAGGCGCTGACTTCGGCGCGACGCTCGACGGCGTTCCGCTTCCGCGCGGCGAGGCGATCACTGTCGGTACCGGCCAGACGCTGGCTCTCGGCCGCGCCTCGGGCGGCGGCATGCGGGGCTATCTGCTCGTCGCGGGCGGGTTCGACATCGCGCCGTATCTTGGCAGCCGCAGCACGTTCGAGCTCGGCCAGTTCGGCGGCCATGCCGCGCGCCGGCTGCTGGCCGGCGACACGCTGCACCTGGCTGGCGAGGCCACCGGGGAGCCGCTCTCCTCGGTGAAACTCCCCGATCTGTCGACCGAGTGGACCATAAGGGTGCTTTATGGTCCGCACGGCGCGCCTGACTTCTTCACTGACGAGGATATCGACGTGATCGTGGCCGCCGAGTGGCAGGTCCACTATAACAGCAATCGCACCGGCGTCCGCCTTGTGGGGCCCAAACCGCGATGGGCCCGCGCTGACGGCGGCGAGGCGGGCCTGCACCCCTCCAACATCCACGACAATCCCTATGCGATCGGCGCCGTCGACTTTACCGGCGACATGCCGATTATCCTCGGCCCGGACGGCCCGTCTCTCGGCGGCTTTGTCTGCCCCTTCGTGATCATCGCCGCCGATCGCTGGAAGATCGGCCAGCTGGTTCCCGGAGACAGGGTCCGCTTCGAGCCGGTCAATATCGCGGATGCGGCGATGGCGGACACGTTGCAGCTCAAGCTGATCGCAACGGGCACGATGCCCGGTTCGGGTCCCGCCCGGCCACTGGATACGCTCTCCCCTATCCTTGCCGAGATCGCCGAACGGCCGCGCTGCCCGCGCACCGTCTATCGCCAGCAGGGCGACCGGAACATTCTGGTCGAATATGGGCCGATCGTGCTGGATATCGAGCTGCGCATCCGGGTGCACGCCCTGATGACTGAGCTTGAACGGCTCGCACTGCCCGGCATCGTCGATATCGTTCCCGGCATCCGCTCGCTGCAGGTCCATTTCGACGGTGCAGTGCTAAACCAGCGCGCGGCGCTGGCCGCACTGATCGCCGCCGAGGAACGGCTGGGCGATCTCGAGGACTTCACCATTCCCTCGCGCATCGTCCATCTTCCGCTGAGCTGGCGGGATCCGGCGACGATCGAGACGATCGAGAAATATATGGGTGCCGTCCGCGCCGACGCGCCCTGGTGCCCGGACAATATCGAGTTCATCCGGCGGATCAACGGCCTGCCCGACGTCGCGGCGGTGGAGAACCTGATCTTCGAGGCGAACTATCTCGTCCTGGGCTTGGGCGACGTCTATCTCGGTGCCCCGGTCGCGACCCCGGTCGATCCGCGGCACCGGCTCGTCACGACCAAGTATAATCCGGCGCGCACCTGGACGCCGCCCAATGTCGTGGGCATCGGCGGCGCCTATATGTGCATCTACGGCATGGAAGGCCCCGGCGGCTATCAGCTCTTCGGCCGGACCATCCAGGTCTGGAACACCCATCGCCAGACCGACGCCTTTATCGAAGGAAAGCCGTGGCTGCTGCGGTTCTTCGATCAAATTCGCTTCTACCCCGTGAGCGCGGAAGAGCTCACCGACTGGCGGCGCGACTTTCCAACCGGCAGGCGCTCGATCCGCATCGAGGAATCGGAATTCCGTCTCGCCGACTACCGTACCTTCCTCGCGCAGAATGCTGAGCCGATCGCAACCTTCGAGGCACAGCGACAGGTCGCATTCGCGGAGGAGCGCGCCGAGTGGCAACGGCGCGGCGAGTTCGACCGGATCACTGACCTGGCGGAGGCCGAGGCGCCCCAGGCCGATCGGATCGATATCCCCGACGGCGCCGATCTCGTCGAGGCGCCCTTTGGCGGGAGTGTCTGGAAGCTGCTCGTTGCGGTCGGAGACGAAGTGAAGGCCGGTGATACGATCGCCGTCCTCGAAGCCATGAAGATGGAATGCGCCGTCGGCAGTCCGACGGCGGGAACCGTCTCGGCGCTGTACGTTCGGGAAACCCAGTCGCTCCAACCCGGCGCCCCGATGGTGGCGCTCACGAGGCACACATGACGATGATGGACCGGCGCAGGGCGGCCGCAATCGCCGCCGCCGTCAATAGTGGGCGGACGAGTGCCGCCGCCGTGGCCGAAGAAACGATGGCGCGCATCGCTGTCTATGATGCCGTCCAGCCGCGGATCTGGATCAGTCGGGCGACACGGGAAGAGCTCGTCGCGGCGGCCCGCGCCGTCGACGCGCGCCTGGCCGCCGGAGACGTCCTGCCGCTGGCCGGCGTCCCGTTCGCGGTGAAGGACAATATCGACGTCTCCGGGTTCGAGACCACCGCGGCGTGCCCGGCCTTCGCCTATCGCCCCCAAGCTTCCGCCACGGTCGTGGGACGCTTGCTGACGGCCGGGGCCCTGTGCGTGGGCAAGACCAATCTCGACCAGTTCGCCACGGGGCTGAATGGCACACGCAGCCCTTATGGCAGCCCTCGCAACGCGTATAATCTCGCCTATGTCAGCGGCGGATCGAGCTCTGGCTCGTCCGTCGCCGTGGCGGCCGGGCTGGTGCCTTTCGCCCTCGGGACCGATACTGCGGGTTCGGGCCGCGTTCCGGCGGCCTTCCAGCATCTGATCGGGTTCAAGCCGAGCAAGGGGCGCTGGAGCACGCGGGGCCTGGTACCGGCATGCCGCACGCTCGACTGCATCACTGTCTTCACTGACGATATAGCGGACGCCCGCCTGATCGATCAGGTGGTGGCTGACTTCGATCCGGCCGATCCCTGGTCAAGGGCGCTGGCAAACCGGCCGCTCGGGCGCAGGACAATCGGTGTCCCGCGCCGCGATCAGCGCGTCTGGTTCGGCGATGCGGAGTCCGAATATCTCTACGACCGCGCGCTTGAGAAGCTCGCCGGGCTGGCTGACATCGTCGAGATCGACCTGACGCCGCTCCAGGAGACCGCGCAGCTGCTTTACAGCGGCCCCTGGGTGGCTGAGCGGACCGCCGCCATGGCGGGCATCCTGGCCGACAATCCCGGCGCCGTCGATGCGACGGTTCGCGCCGTGGTCGAGCCGGGCGCGGCGATGAGCGCCGTCGAGCTGTTCAACGGCATCTATCGCCTGGCCGAGCTCAAGCGCCACGCGGACACGCTCTGGACGGAAATCGACATGCTGGCGTTCCCGACGACCGGCACCACTTATCGCGTCGCCGAGCTCCTGGCGGCGCCGGTCGCGCTCAACAGCAATCTCGGCTTCTACACCAACTTCGTGAACCTGCTGGATATGGCCGCTGTCGCCGTGCCCGCCGGGATCCGCGCCAATGCGACGGGTTTCGGCATCACGCTGATCGGCCCGGCTGACAGCGACGTCGCGCTGCTGGATGCGGCGGATGCGTACATCTCAGTGGCGGACCTTCCGTCACCACCGCCACTCGATCTGGAGGGTAAAATGCAGACCGTGAAACTCGCTGTTGTCGGCGCTCATCTGAAGGACATGCCGCTGCATTGGCAGCTCACGTCCCGGGAGGCCAGGTTCGTCGGGGCTTTCGAGACCGCACCGACCTACCGGCTCTACGCCATGGCGGACAGCGTGCCGCCCAAGCCCGCGCTGGTGCACAGCGAAGATGGTGGACCGATCGCCCTTGAAGTGTACGAACTCGGCGTCGCCGAATTCGGCAGCTTCGTGGTCGAGGTGCCGGCACCGCTCGCCATCGGCACGGTGATGCTTGCTGATGGCAGCAGCGTCAAAGGCTTCGTCGCCGAACCCCGTGCCATGACGGACGCCGAGGACATCACCCGGCTGGGGGGATGGCGCGCCTATATCGCGCAGCGCGGCTAGCCGGGCCGGCTCAAGGCAAACTGCCAGCAAAATAAAGGGGGCTAAGAGATGCAGAAGCTTCGGATAGCAGTCATGTCAGCAATCATCGGCTGTACCGCGACCTCACCCGCCGCCTGGGCACAGGATGAGCAGGTCATTTCCGTGCCGGGCTTTGCTGACTTCCTGGCGGTCGATGGGAAGACCGTCTGGGCGACGAACCATGGACGGGTTGAACGCTGGTCGCGGCAGGGCAAGCTCGCTGAAGTCGCCATGTCCCACCCGTGCGGCGCCATGGCCATTGCGCATCACAGCTTGTGGGTTGCCGATTGCAAGGACAGCACGCTCAACCGGATCGACACGCGGACGGGGGAGAAAACCGCCATCATCGCCACGGGCATCGCCAACCCCAGGGGCGAGCTGAACGTTGTGGCGGGGTCCGGATCGATCTGGGTCGCAAGCGACGCGAAAGGGGTGATCGCCCGCGTTGATCCCGCGAGCAATCGCGTCATTGCCTCCATTCCCGTCAATCCGGGAACCTATTATCTGGCCTTCGGACATGGGTCGCTCTGGGCGGTCAGCAGCGAACGCCAGTCGATTCAGCGCATCGATCCCCGTACCAACACCGTCGCCAGGACCACGGCGCTGGGCAAGGAACCCGGCTTTCTCGCCGCCGGCGCCGGCGCTGTCTGGGTTCAGGAGCAGGGCGACGGCACGGTGGCCCGTCTCGACTACCGGAGCGGTGAGGTCTCGGGTCGCATCAAGGTCGGCGATAGCTTGAAATATGGGGACATCGACACGGGCGGCGGACAGGTCTGGCTCCGCACCACTGACGAGCAGACCTTCGTCGTGATCGATCCGAAAACCCTGTCGGTTCGTGCGCGTGTGGGAAAGCCGGAAGGGAGCGGGGCGCTGCGCTATACGCATGCGGGCCTGTGGACATCGGCCCATGACGTCCACACCCTGACCTGGTGGCCCAAACCGGCGCGGTTCAAGAAATGATCTGGTCCGCAGCCCGGCCTCCGGGCTGCGGACAAAGGCAAAGCTCAGCGGGCGGACGCCAGATGGACCGGCGAGGCAATCGCGGCATGCGCCGTGCGGCTCTCGATCTGGGCGCGGACATCCGCAATCACCGCGGTGCGGCAGTCTTGCGCCTTGCGCTCGAGGTCGAGGTGCACGCTTGCGAGACGATCGCCGCATACTGCGCGCGCGGCCTGATCCATGCGGATGGCGAGACGCTGCTGCCCGTCGGCGGTCGAGAGATCAAGCCCCCTGAGATTGAGGGTCGCCTTGTCCTGGGCGAAGGGGTTGTCGGTGGCGCCTGCGGATGCCGAGGTCGCCAGGGCGAATGCCGCCAGGGCCATGAGGCCAGTTTTCATCATCTTCTCCTGTACGTAACGGCGTCGCTCTCCGGCGACTGCGGCCCACATAGTGCGAGGCAATGAAAGTTACAATGCTGATCGAAGATTTGTGGTTTTATTACTTAGCGTAAGGCTGGGTATTACTTGGCGCTGACGACCAGCATGGCAAGTTGCTCGACCTGTCCAAGCAATCCGATCGGCAGATCCACCTCTGCCTTGGCGTCGGTCCGGGTTTCGGCATCGACCACAGATACGGTAATCGTTCGCGCGAAGGGGGCGGACCATGCCCGCACTGTAGCGACAGGCACGCGGACGCTCCATTTACGGGCTCCGTTGGCGGGAACCGCGCGCCCGTTGATGCTCACCGTCGATGCCGCGTTCGCGCGGCGCCCCGTCACGAGCAGGCAACTCCCGGCCTCGCAGGTCACCAGCCGCGTCCGGGGTTCGGTCGCGGCATAGGCTGGCGAGGAGAAGCCGGCGACAAATAGTGCAGCCAGACCCGATATCCGCGCGCGAGAATAAGACGGAATGGACATGGCGGGTGCTCCTTTTCAGTCGAGATCGACGCCGGCTTCTTCGAAGAAGCGTCGGACTGGCTCCAGCGCCGCCGCGTGCTGCTTCCACCGCGCAACCGAGTCCCGGTAGATCGGTTGGCGGACCTGCGCGGCGCTGGGGGTCGAGACCGGGGCATCATTGGTGTGGAACGACAGGCAGTCGTTCGACCATGCGAGTCCGCAATGGGCCAGGAGCAGCCGGGTCTCCCCCTCCTGGTCGGCGACCAGATCCTCGTAGCGCACTTCGATGACGCGGCCCGGCAAGGCGTCGCGCCACAGGCTCATCAGCCGGTCGAAGCGGACATAGTAAGCGGCGATGTCGAGGAGATCGTAGCTATAGTCGTAATAGCGCGAGCTGACCGCAAACAGATTGCGGAAATTGCTGAGCACCGTGTCGATGGGATGGCGGCGCAGGCAGACGATCCTGGCCGAGGGCAGCGCGTGCGCGATGAAGCCCGCATAGTAAAAATTGCCCGGAAACTTGTCCGTGAACCTAAGCGCAGGGTTGCGTCGGTGATGACGCGCGCGCCGCAGGTAGTCGTGCCCGATCGCCCCCATGTCGCTGATCGCGGCCGCTGCGATCGTTTCGGGGTCCATGACGATCGGGCTGCGGGTGCCCGCTGCCGTCTTCACCGCAAGGGGCATTGCCTGCAGCTCGCCCGCGCTTTCGACGTCCGGATGCGATGAGAGGATACGGTCTACAAGCGTCGTGCCGGTGCGCGGCATGCCGATGATGAAGATCGGCGCATCCGCCGGCGCCCGGGTCGCAGGCTGCGCTGCCTGGCTCGGCCAGTGCGCTTCGATTGCATCGAAGATCGCGGCATCGCGTGTGAAGCTATAGGGCAGCGTCCTGCGATGTTCGGCATTCGCCGCGCAAAGCCTGTCCAGCGCCGCGCCCGGCTGGCCGATATCTTCCAGCTCCTTCGCAAGCGCATAGCCGAGCAACAGCCTCGCGCGTCCGTCCCGTGACCCGGCATGTGTCCGAATGAGCCGTTCGACATGATTTCGCGCCGGCGTCTGCTTGCGCAGCCCGGCGAGGAGGTGATGGGCGCGGGCATCTCCCGGCGCCAGGGCGATCAGCGCCTCCAGCGCGGCGTCGGCCTCGTCGGTCCGGCCCAGAAAATTGAGGGTCGCCGCCAGATTGTAGCGATATTCGGTGTTTCGGGGTTCGAGCCGCGCTGCTTCGGTAAAATGGGGGAGTGCAGCGGCGTGGTCGCCGAGGCGGGCATAGACGCAGCCCATCGTATCGCGGCTGAGCGCATCGCCGGGCAGCGCCTGCTCGGCGTCATGGAGCGTCGCGGCCGCGTCACCATCGCGGCGAACGAGCGTGAAGAGCCTGGCCAGTTGTGCGCGATATTCGCCCTGCGGATCGAGCGCCACCGCCCTGCCGACATGCTGGATGCCGACCTGAACGCGACCTGCGCTTGATTCCGCGATGCCGAGGAGGAAATGGCCTTCGGCATCCCTGGGATCTTTGGCGACCAGTGTCGCGGCAAACTGGTGGGTCGCGTCGAGGTCGCCTCGGGAAAGCGCGTGCCGCGCAGCGCTGATCTGTCCCGAGCGCGCGGCTGTCATGCGGTCGCGGTGCCGCCAGCGCTATCCCTGGAATCGCTGCCACGAACATCGCCGAGCTCCACCGGTCCAGTCGCCGGCAGTCCACCGCTGGGCAGGGGCACTGCCCGCCGGGCTTTGTAGGCATCGATCATCGACTGGAAGGGGAACAGCGTCTGCTCCCAGATCGACAGGCGCTTGCGGTCCCCCTGGCCCACCAGCACGCCTTCGCCTTCGCGATAGGTACCGAATATGCGATCGAGCAGGATCAGCGAATTGCCGAAGTTGGAGCGGGTGCAATCATAGTCGGTCGAATGATGCAGGCTGTGGTGCCGGATCGTCGTGAAGAAGAACGAATACCAGATCGGCGGGTCGGAGCGCACATTGGCATGGGCAAAGGTCGATACCACGCCCGTCGCGCCGTACGCAGCGAATATGGCGGTGTTGTCCAGGTCGAACAGCGCAACCACGCTGAGGCTGATCAGAAACAGCTCGATGGGATTGCCGACAGCGCCCTTTGCCGCATTCAGCTGGGTGACGTGGTGATGCGGCGCATGGGTGAGCCAGAACGGGTGCCAGTTATGCATCAGCCGGTGCATCCAATATTGCCCGAACTCGATCAGGAAGAAGACCAACGCAACCTGGGCCAGCCATGGCAGGTGCATGGCCCATTCGGTGGAAATGCCCAGCGAGGCCTTGGCGGCCTTCAAAGGGTCTTCGGCCAGCTTCTGCGTGATCCAGGAAATCACGGTTGCACTCAGGACGACATAGAAAAGGTCGGTGAAGAATTCCCGCCGGTTCATGCGCCAGCCGACATGCCGTTCGTTGACAAACTCGAGCAGCAGGACGGTTAGCGTGATGACGGGCGACACCACGATGAGAGTCCACGGATTCTTCAGCAACACCTCCGGTCCGAATGCCCAGAACATCAGCACCGCCGCGAGCATTGCAGGCGGAATCAGGTTGAAGATCGTGTTCCTCGTGCTTTGCATCCGCAGCTCCGTTCAGAGCTGCCAGTCTGCGCTGCGCTGCGTCATGAAGGCAGGCGCAAAGTTATGATGAAAGGCATAGATTCAGACTATGCCCTCTGCTTCGCACGGACGCGCCTGATCACTTCGTCCCAAAAAAGCTGAGTCGCGGTATCCCGCGCCGGCTGAGCGCGTGCGAGGAGGAAAATGTCGTAGAATGGCTCGGAATCGGCATGGAGCAATGGCCAGAGCCTTCCCTTGGCCACATCATCCTCCGCGACATAGATCGGGAGGAATCCGATGCCGACGCCGTGAACGATCAGGCGACGCGCCTCGTTTATGTCCTCCGCCAGCCCGTTCACTTCCGTGCCCAGCCGATAGCGGCGCCGCAGCTGAGTGATCAATTCGATCTCGTCGTCGCCAGTCAGCACGAACCCCTCATCCTTGAGCTCGTTGAACCGGCTCACGCGATAGCCGAAATAGGGGTGGCTCCGCGCGCAATAGAGTTGTTGGCGCTCCACGAGCAGCGGTTCGTACATCAGGCTACCACGAACGCCGTTGTCATAGCCGACGCCGATCTCGACTTCTCCGCGCTCGAGCGCATCGAGCACCTGGCGCCACGGCGAGACCCGGATCTCGATGTGGATCTCGGGATTGCGGCGGTGGAAACTGGCAATGGCCTCGTCGAACTCCACCGATACCAGCCCGGATACGATCTGGATGCGGACGATGCCTTCGACGCGCTTGGTCGCTTGCGCGATCTGGTGCGGCATCATTCTGGCCGATTCGAGCATATCCTCGCAGAGTGCCATCATTGCTTTGCCGGCCGCGGTCATCTCCACGCCGGTGGCGGTGCGGCGCAGGAGGCTGGCTCCGACATGCTCCTCGAGTCGTTTGAGCGCGGCGCTGATGCTCGGCTGCTGTCGATTGAGTTGCCGTGCGGCGGCCCCGATGCCGCCGGCCCGAACGATGTCCACGAAAGTCCGCATCAGGTTCCAGTCGACCCGGCTCGCGAACTTCTTGTCGGTCAACGGCGTCGGATCGCTCATGCATCGCCTTTCCCTGTCGCGACCTGCCGCCGGGATGCTTGCGTCATCACGGATCGCGCGAGGTCGTCGCACGGTCATAGATCAGATTGATGCAAAATATAATATCGCAATGTCTGCGGCTATGCCTTTCGACTGATCGGGTCCTGCCTCCTCCCGGTCGCGCCTATCTCGATGCTCGACGGCGGCATGCCCGGGGCCGGCTGGCCGTCGCCCGCGATCTGGACCGGCGCACCGGCGAGTTTCCTGGGCCGCGCGGCACCCCGGCGCCCGGACATAGACAGCATCTATGAGCTCCATATCATAATGGCGTCTGGCGTGATGAGGCCCATTCACGATGCTGAATTGATGCGACGTCCACTGCGCTGCGGCAGCTCCTCATCCCATGGCGTGCCGAGCAAACCGCAGGAGACCGGGCTAGCATTATGAGGGCAGGCATATGGACGGAGTTCGCGTAGGCAAAAGGCTGATAGGCACCCAGGCGCCGGTCACGGTGGGATGGGAAAACATACCCCGGGTCGAAGGTGGCCCGGTGAAGCAGTTCGTATTCACCTGGTTCCAGCCCACAATGCTGTTCGCGCTGATCCTGTTCTGGTATTACGCACCCAATTCCATCGCCAAGGCATCGACCGCTGTTGGTATCGGCATCGGCTTCAAGGTGGTGCTGCTGGCGCTCGAATGGGTCAACCCGCGCTACGAGAGCTGGCGCCTGACCTGGAAGGAGGCGGCCACCGACCTGTTCTATGTCGGGCTCACCTATACGCTGGTCCGCATGGTCGACAACTATATCGGCAGCGACGCCGTGATTGACGCCGTTCAGCACAATTTCAACTGGGACAAGTTGGCGTGGTTCACGGGCTTGCCGTTGCTGGTGCAGGCATTGCTGATTTCATTCATCGTCGATTTCGGGCAATATTGGATGCATCGCGGGATGCATAACTGGTACCCGCTATGGCTGCCCCATTCGGTGCATCACTACATCACCCAGTTGAACATCAACAAGGGCGCGGTCGGCAACCCTGTCGAGCTTTTCCTGATCGGCCTTGGCCTCGACGGATTCTTCAACTTCCTGCCAAGGGCCGCCCTCCTTGCCGGCGCATTCGGCCTGGCGATCGGGACCTACCAGCACATCAATGTTCGCTTCAACACGCCGCGCTGGTGGCGCTTCCTGTTCAACACCACCGAGCATCACAGCCTGCATCATTCGCAGGACTATGAATCCACCCGGTGCAATTATTCCGGCACCTTTATCTTCATCGACCGCCTGTTCGGCACCTGTATCGACGGCGAGGCCGAGCTGCTGGGCATGGAAGGCGGGCGCCGCATGTCGATCCGCGAGCAGATGACCTATCCGTTCACCGAGGGCTGGAAGTCGATCAGAGAACGATTTGGCAGGGAGCGATCTGGCGAGCCCGTGGCGGTGCCGGCCGAGTAACGGAACCGCTCCGCTCGCACACTCCCGCCACTTGAGCCCTGCTGCATCGAAAAGCTCTCTCAAAAAAGGAGATCCTGTGAACCTGCGCTTCATCGACTGGATCTGGCACGTCAGGGGCAGCCTGGCGCTCGCCCCCGAGCAATCGAGCGACGAAGCCTTTGGCAGGCTCGACCCCTTGTTCCGCCAGCCTGGTACCTGCCACGACCGGACAAAGGACACGCTGACTTTCTGCAAGAAGGATCAGGCGGCCCAGGACAAGATGTCTGTTTTCGATGGTGGCGTCCTGCAGGTCGAAAAGGGCGTGGCCGGGCCTGTGCTGCGCTACCATCTGACCAGCCGGGCATTGCTTTTCTGCTTTCTGGCGCCGCTGCTGTTTCTGGGCTTCGCTCAGCTTACCATAGCCCTTGGCAAGCTCGAAAAACCGTCAACCGAAGCTGCGGGAAAATCCGGGAAAGCTTCGGACGGGGCGAAAAAGTCCGAAAAAAAGCATGCAGCGCTGCCGCAAAACCCGATCGATAAAGCCCTGGGTTCACCCGCTCCCGAAAAGCCTAAAATAGAGGGCGCCGACGAATCTGAAAAGGAAAAAAAGAAATATTCACCCACGGCCGCCTATGTCTTTGCGGGGATCTTCGCCGCTCTCTATCTCATCGGTCGAATTCTCGAAGATCGGCTGGTCAAGGCGCGATTTAAAAAGAGATTGCTGGGCTCATAGCCACGATTCGAGCCGCCTCAGCGCCTAGGCCACCTGTTCGCCTGAGGTTGGGCAAGCCCGCCTCCTAATATGCAGGGCAGAGACCCCACCGGGCTGGTCTGGTGCGATCTCCTGCATGGAGGCGAACGATGAACCAGTTGGTGAAGTAATGTCGACGAAACGGTTCCGATGCTGGCGCGAATGGCCGCAAAACGGCGGACCGGATATCGAGCCCTCGGCTATACGATAGAATAATATCGTCTTGAGGTGAGCGATCATGGTGGGAGTCCTGTAGCGGTCGGAAACGATGCGCTGGGTGCTGTGAACACAGAGCAACCTTGCAAAACTGAGCCGCAATGCACCCGTGCCGCCGGCGGCCTGGATCATGGCGACGTCGCCGTCGTGCCGCCCGAGCAGCAGCTGACCCATCACCCGGACGAACGTCAGGTCACCCGCCAGCGCGAGATATTCCTTGCTGCGCCGCTGCGCGGCCAGTTGCCGCTCAGCCTCGTGAACCGCGGCAAATGCGTGCGATCGGCCGTCGTCGGCCCTGAACACGCCGACGCCGAGGTCGATCTTCTGCGGTCGCTAGTCCGCCTTGAACCGGTCCATGACCGCATGAAGCGGGTCGGCCGCGGTTGGTGTCAGGCAATCGAACAAGAAGGACCCCCTTGCGTCTCGGCCCCACGCTGTTGCGCAGCGCGCGCCGCGATGATCTCGCCGGTGATGCCGGCCTTAGTGGCCGATTGGATCCCATTGACAGAAAGATCCTCAACGAACTCCAGGCTGATGCATCGCTGGCGATACAGGAGCTCGGCGACAGGGGCGGCCTATCGACCAATCCATGCTGGCGGCGAATCAAGCGGATGGAGGAAGCCGGCGTGATCGAGCGCCGCGTCGCGATCATCAATCCGCAGGCGCTGGGGCTCGGCGCGACCGTTTTCGTCTCGATCCGGACGAACAAGCACAACCGCGAATGGCTCGACACGCTGGCCGCCGGGGTGGAGCAGATTCCAGAAATCATCGAATGCCATCGCATGAGCGGCACGGTCGATTATCTGCTGAAGGTCGTCGTGCGCGACATCGCCCATTACGACGATGTCTATCAGCGGCTGATCAAGCAGGTGCCGGGGCTGGAGGACGTCAGCTCGACCTTCTCGATGGAGCGCGTCAAGTTCAGCACCGCGATCGACGCGGTGCGGTGCGCGTGACCACGACCGGTCCGGTTCGCGCCCCTAGGGCTCGCCCCGGTTGGCGGTGAAGGCATCGCCGAAATAGAATTGCATCGCGAACTTGCGCCATAAGGCGAGTGCACCGCGCACGTCGTGAATGGTCGTATGGGCGCTCAATTCCATCCCGAGCCCGCGATAGACGGCGAAGTTGAGCAGCCTGAAGTCCTCGAACTCCCTGCCGCTCGAAACGCCGGCCGCCTGGAGCGCCGCGCCGAGCCATTGCCGGACGCGCATATCGAACATCTCGTAGATCGGCCGGGTCAGCGCATCGAGTTCGGGATCGTTACGCCGCGCCAGGTGGATTTCGAACGACGCGGCCATTTCCGGCAGGTGGATGATCGCATCGGTCGTATCCATGATCGCGTCGATCGTCTCCCGTGGCGTCGACGCGGTGCACAGCGCCTGTTCGAACGCGGTGAGCTGCTGCTCGCTGAAGCGCTCGACGACGGCCGCCATCAACTGCGCCTTTGACGGGAACTGATGGTTGAGCGCACCCGTGCTGACCCCGGCCTCTTCGCGGATCGCCGCGATCGTCGCACCGGTATAGCCATTGGCATTTAGGATGCGCAGCGCTGCATCCAGCACCAATCGACGCGTGGTGTTGCTGCGTTCCGCATGCGAGCGCGGCCCCCGCTTCACCAGCGGCAGGTCGGCAGCTTTGCCGGTCGTCAGGACGTCCCCACCGTCGCGACTTGCCATGTTCAAGTACCTCCGCTCCACCGACGCATTTAGAACCCTCGTTCCCTGGAGCGCAAACCCGTCCGTACGCTGCCTATCATCCACAAAACCTGCGCGAATAAAAGCCTTGACCGGACACATATCCTGTCTAGGATAAACATCCTGTTAAGGTCAGACGTCCTGTTTATCGGCAATCCGGTCCTTCACTGCAGCCGCAAGCAACCGGAGTTCGTCGATCAAGATATTATAAAGGCGAGAAAAACGCCTCCAAGCCACGCAGGAAGAACGCCAAGATTGGGGAGAGCAACATGAACAAGACTCTACGCACGCTCGCGCGGCCAGTGCTGCTCGCGTCGGTTGCATCGATTGCGATTGCGAGCCCGGCGTCGGCCAAGGATGGCCCGGCCTATGCCCAGCCCGCCGATGCGGCGGCATCCGCGCCCCAGGCGACGGCCACGGACGGGAGTAGCGACATCGTCGTCACCGCGCTCAAATCGTCGGGCCAGACGACGGTGAACGCCCCGGCAGGGATCAGCGTCATCCCCGGCGCCAAGATCGCCGACCTGAACGCGTCGTCGCTCAAGGACTTCCTGGCGCAAACCCCGGGTCTGGCGATTGATGCCGGCATCGCAGGGTCACAGGCGATCGGCATTCGCGGGATCAACCCGTCGTTCGGGTCGGCGTCGGTCGGCTTCTATGTCGACGACCTGCCGTTCAGCTTCATCAACGTCAATATCCTGCCCGACATGAACCCGTTCGATCTCAAGTCGATCGAGGTGCTGCGCGGGCCGCAATCGTCCCTCTACGGCGCGGGCGCGTCCGGCGGAGTGGTGCGGATCCGCACCAACGATCCCAACTCGACGAAACTGGGCGGCACGGTCGAGGCCTATGGCATGGCGACCAAGGGTGGCGCCAACAGCTATGGCGTGTCGGGCGTCATCAACCTGCCGCTGGTCAAGGACGTGCTCGCGTTCCGCGGGTCGGTATCCTACCAGGATCTCGGCGGCTGGATCGACGACGCGTACAAGGCGCCGGGCGTCGATCCCGATTTCGGCAAGGACGTCAATGACGAGCAGAAGCTGGTCGTGCGCGGCAAGCTGCTGCTTCAGGCGACCAGCCGCTTTTCGATCGAGGCGCTCGCGAATTATTCGCGCGACGACACGGGCATGCTGCCGCTCGCCGACGATGCGGGCAAATTCCCGAAGACGTTCAGCACCAACAGTACCGAGAGCTTCACGCAATACGGGCTCAAGCTGAACTATGACGCCGGCGCGGTGCGGATCACCAACACGACCGGCTATATCGATGCCCGCCGCGACTTCACCTACCCCGATTACGCGTCGTTCGAGCAGATCAGCAGCGTCAAGTCGCTCTCGAACGAATTCACTATCGGTTCGCAGGGCAACGGGCGGCTCAACTGGGTCGGCGGCATCTTCTTCCGCGATATCAAGCAGCGCGTCGCAATCGATTTCACAAAGATCGGCCTGCCCTTCAGCATGCCCGACCGCGCGAGGGCGACCCAGCTGTCGGTCTACGGCAACGTCACCTATCAGATCGTGCCCCATGTGCTCGATCTCGCGGTCGGCGGCGGCTACGCATACAACCTGAGCAATCTGACGACGAGCTTCGTCCTGAACGCCAACGGTCAGGCGCTGGTCGCTGGCGGCACCCCCGCGTCAGCGTTCCTGCCTCCGGCGTCGCCGGGCAAGCGGATCACTAGCAACATCTTCAGCCCGAAGGTCAGCCTGACCGTCCACCCGCGCGAGGGCATGTCGCTCTATGCGGTCTATTCCGAAGGGTTCCGTGCCGGGTTCAACGACAACGGCTTCTCGACCTTTTTCGCACGGAGTGCGATCGCGGCGGGCGGCGGCAATCCGGCGCTGATCACGGGTGCGGTGAACCCGGAAAAGGTCAAGGCGTACGAGGTCGGCGCCAAGGCCAATCTCGGCAGCGCAGTCTATGTCGAACTCGCATTGTTCCAGAACGATCTGCGCGACGCGCAACAATCGTCGGTGGTGGTCGATCCGGTGTCGGGTGTCACCACCAACGCCGCGCTCAACATCGGCACCGCTCGCACGCGCGGCGTCGAGTTCCAGCTGACCGTTAAGCCGGCGCCAGGCGTTAATTTCGGCGTCACTAGCTCGTATATCGACGCGCGTGTGACCAGCGACACGCGAGTCGGCAACACGCTGATCTTCCGCAAAGGCGACCGGCTGAACGGCACGCCCGAATGGACGATCGGGGCGAATGCGGGCTTCCGGGCGCCAATCGGCAGCAAAGGCCTGCTCCTGACGGGCACGACCAACCTGCTTTACACGTCGGAGCGGACCACCTCGCAGCTCGGCATCGCGCCGTTCGCCGGCGATGCGGTCACCCGGCTCGATGCCCGGCTGCAACTCGAGAAGGGGCCGGTGACGTTCTACGTGTTCGGCCAGAACCTGCTCGACGATGACGGCCGCATCTCGCCCAGCGTGCTGTCGTCGCTCGGCTATGCCGCGTCGGCGCAAAATCGCGGCATTCCCATCGTCGGGCTGATCGGCACGCGGCTGCGGCCGCGCACCTTCGGCCTCGGCGCGCGGTTGTCGTTCTAATTCCATCCCTCGCAATCAGGAGACCGTAATGTCGGACCTTACTGCGGCAAAGAGTTGGACGGTCACGGGCGACGTGGCACCGACCGGGCGGGTGTCGTTCCGCACCGTTGGCGAGCCGGGCATCGACATCGGCACCGTCTCACCGATCGAACAGCTGCTCGGCGCGGTCTGCTCGTGTTTCGGGCAGACCTGCCTGGCGCTGATGCAGTTTCACGGCCTGGCGCCAGTCGGACTCCGTGTCGTCTGCCACGGCCACAAGCCGGCCGGGTCGCTCGTCGGCAAGGGGCTCGACCAGCTGCGGCTGGACATCAGCTTCGCCGGTTCGCTCAACGGTCGTGAGCCGCGCATCATCGACGACGCGAAGAAGCTGTGCACGGTCACCAACTCCCTGTCGAAGGACATTGCCGTCTCGGTCGCGTTGACCGACGGCATTGCGGCGTGATCCTGGTCTGGATCCTGCTGGCGATTGCCCTGCCGGTTGTGGCGGTGATGTTGGGTCGCCGCGGCCTGCAGGGCGTCGTCGCTGGGCGGCGGCGCCTTCCCGGCGAGCATGCGATCGACGAGCTGACGACATGGCAGATCGGCGGGGTACCGCAGGCGGTACAACTGCGCGGCAACGACGCTCGCAACCCGCTGCTGCTCTACCTGCACGGTGGCCCCGGCATGCCCGCCATGCCGTTCGCGCACGCCTTTCAGCGCGATTGGGAGGATCAGTTGACAGTGGTCCATTGGGATCAACGCAACGCCGGCAAGACGCTGGCGCTCAACGGCACTGAACCTGGGCTCGACCTCGCCTGCTACGTCACTGACGGGCTCGAGATTGCGCGCTCGTTGGCGGCGCGCTTTCCGGGCCAGCCGATCGCCTTGCTTGGCCAGTCATGGGGATCGGCGATTGCGGTCGAGATGCTGCGCGCCGCGCCCGATCTGTTCGCCGGCTATATGGCGATCGGTCAGGTCTCCGACTTCCTGTGCGCTGAGCGCTACGGCTACGAAACCGTGCTCGCCGAGGCGCAGCGACGGGGCGATGAAAGGAGCATCGCAACGTTGACCGCGCACGCTGATTACCCCGCGAACGGGTCGCTGACGAAGGCGTCGCTGGGCGCGGTGCGCGGTGCGGAGATGAAGCTAGGCTTCGGGCACCACACCAAGCCGAACATCATGCTCAAGATGCTCGGTACGGCCTTCGCCTCACCCGACTATCGATGGCGCGACCTCCTGACTTTCTTCAACGGCCACGCTCAGGCCGTTTCGGTCGATATCGCACTGGCCGAATTGCCGCGATTCATTGGCCGCGCTCGCGGCGCGCGGATCGCCTGCCCGGTGGTGATGGTCGGCGGCGAGTATGACCTGTTCACCCCCACACGGATGGCGCGAGAGTTTTTCGACACGATCGAAGCACCGTACAAGAAATTCGTCGAGGTGCCCGGCATGGCGCACTTCGGGGTCAATGAGAAACCGGCTGTGATCCGCCGGGCACTGTTCGAAACATTGCTGCCCGCCGTCAACCGGCACGTCCTGGCCGAAGGCGGCCATCCCTCCCACCAATGAGGCCAACATGACCGATACAGCTATGCTCGACGCGGCCCTGTTCCACGCATCCTATGCCGAATGCCGCGCGGCGTTCCTGGCGGCGGCGGCAGCGGCCGACGCCCAGATGCTGCGCTTTGAGCACCCGTCGGCGCGTCGCCCGGCCAGCGAGGCGCTGACGATGGACGCCGCGTTGATCGGCCCGGCGGATGCGAAGCATTTGCTTGTCATGTCGTCGGGAACGCACGGCAGTGAGGGGTTTGTCGGCAGCGCGCTGCAAACCGACACGCTGCGTCGTCTCGATCTGTCCGCGCTGATGCGCCAGGACATCGCCATCCTGATGATCCACGGGGTCAACCCGTTCGGCTGGTCGCACCACAGCCGTACCAACGAGAATCAGGTCGATCTCAACCGCAACTTCGTCGATTTTGGCCGGCCTCGACGCGAGCACCCGCTGTCGGAGGCGATCCAGCGAGTCTCCGCGCTATCGACGCGGGACGGCCCGGACTTTGCGGCAATCTCCGCTGATATGCAGACGCTGATCCAGGCGCACGGCCTGCCCGCGGTCAGCGACGCGCTGCAGTGCGGGCAATATGTCAAGCAGGACGGTGTAGGCTTCGGCGGGTTTACACCGGAATGGTCCAACGTCACGTTACACGAAATCTGGGCGCGATTCTTCGTGGGCCGCGCGGTGATAGGGCTGATCGACTGGCACACCGGGCTCGGCCAGTACGGCGAACCCGTCTTTCTATGCTTCGACGATCCGCAGGGGGCGTCTTACGCGCTGGCGGCATCGTGGTGGGGGGACGAAGCGCTGGCGGCGTCGAACCAATCGTACCAGAGCGGCACCCGCCCGATCTATTCTGGGCTGCTGATAGTCGCGGCTGCGCAGGCGGCGCGTGCCGCAGGGGCAACGCCGGTCGGCGCGGTCGTCGAGTTCGGCACGTTCGATCCCCTGCAGGCTGCACAATGCCTGTGGATCGACCGCTGGCTGCGCAACCAGCCGGTGGATGCCGATCCCGACAAGGTGCGCGCGCTCGATGCGCACGTCTTGCACTTCTTCTATCCCAATGAGCCTAAGTGGAACGAGACCGCGCTGACGAACGGTCGCGCGATCATCGACCGGGCAATCGCGGGCCTCGCCACCGCGTGAGGACCCATTGACCATCGTAGATCAGCGGGAACAAACGAAAACGGGGGAAGGTATGCAGCGGACCTCGTCGCGGCCGGCGCTCGCCCGCGATCCGCGACTGCGGCCGGTAAGGTTCGGCGACAAGCTCGGTTACGCCGCCGGTGGACTGGTCGACGGCATCGTTCTCCAGCCACTCGGCGTCTTCCGGCTCTTCTACCTGACCACCATGTGCGGCATGTCGGGCGCCGCCGTGGGATCGGCGATTGCCGTCGGACTGATCTTCGATGCCGTTGCCGACCCTCTGATCGGATCTCTATCCGACCGGTGTCGGTCGCGCTTCGGACGACGGCTTCCGTTCATGCTTGCGGCGCTCCCGCTGATCGGGGTGGCGCTATTCCTGAGCTTTGGGTTGCCGGCCGATCTGGGCGATGCCGGGCTGTTCGCCGTCGTCGCCGTGCTGTCGATCGCGACGCGCATCGGTCTCTCCTTTCCTCATCCCGCACCAAGCGCTCGGCGCCGAGCTCAGCGACGATCATGCCGAGCGCTCGACCATCATGGCCTGGCGCTGGGCGGTCTACATGGCGGGCGGCATTCTGTGCACAGTGCTGGGCTTCGGAGTATTCCTTGTCGGCCGGCACGGACTGCAGAATCGCGCGGGCTATGCCGGCCTGGCAGCGACATTGGCCGGCATCGTGCTGGTCGGCGGGGCGTTGGCATGCTGGAGTGCGTTCCGGACGCGGGACCGCGAACATGCGCCGCCAGCAGCGCCGATGCCGATCGCGCACATTGCCGGTGAGCTGCGGGAGGTGTTTGGAAATCCGGCATTCCGCTCTCTATTCACCGGGGTATCGCTGTTCTTTATCGGTTTCGGCCTTTACAACGCGCTCGGGCTGCATGCGAACACCTATTTCTGGAAGCTCACCCCCTCGGAAACGCAGGCCGTAACCGGTGCCCTGTTCTTTGGATTGCTGCTCGGCGCGCCGCTCGGCAGACCGTTGCTCCAGCGGCTCGAGAAGCGCACCGTGCTGCTCGCCGGCATCGCCGGTCTGTTGAGCGCGGAGGCGCTACCACCGTTGCTGAACCTGCTGGGTCTGTTCCCAACAGGCGGCCCGTCGTTAGTGACCTGCCTCGCCGGCTTCTCTTTGTTCATGGGCTTGGCGACCGGA
>NZ_BAAAEH010000017.1:0-34080 GCF_039522915.1 Sphingomonas oligophenolica | reverse complement strand
TCGGCTATGGCCGACGCGCCGACCAGCACGAATATCTGTTCGGAACGCGACGCGAGGGGCTCTACTTCGCCGCTCTCGCTTTCGCCAACAAGGCATCGACTGCTATCGGATCGCTGATCGCCGGACAGGCTACGACCATCGCGAGATGGCCTCGCAGGCAAGCCAATGGTTCAGATAAAAATCGAACTTCCAAAAGATATTTGGAAAGTTACGGTGCTTGGAGCAGGCCTGCCTTGGCTGATTTATACCATAGCCACGATGTCATATACGGTAGGGCGGAGCGACTGCCACGAGCAGTGGGATTTCCCGGTTTGGCTCTGCTGGATGCCGTGGGCGATTAGATGTCTTTGGATGGGCATATTCTTAATTTCATTGCGCGGCTGCGTCGCGCGCGAAATCGCGATGGAAAATTCATCCATCAATATCTGCGTCACGCGCGCCAGCTCATCCTGCTGGGTCCGAGGCAGATGGTCGATGTCTTTTCGCACGCCGGGATTCTCGCCGCCTGAACCCTCAGTAGCAAGCCTGAACTATGCCGAGCCGATCAAAACCAAGCCCCTGGCAAGCGGAGATATCCCACGCCCACTCGGCATAGTGTGACGCTCGGCATAGCCCACAGACTATGAGGTCAGGACGGACGACCTGACAACAATCCTGGCATCAATTCGTTGTCTGCGGGACATTGTCGCCCTTGTCTGCCGCAAGCGCCTCGAAACCCTCCGCGTGGCGGCCGGGCTATAGTGCCGGCGCCGCAAATGGCCGCAACAGGCCCATCAACGCCCCTTAGCACCCTGTAGATTCAGCGCCCTTTCGAGGAGTCATCGGCCGTCGGGATTTCGCCCGGCGGGAGCTGCGTTCGTGACACCCACCAGACTGCTGATCGGCCAGATCCTCATCGTCTTCGCGATCGTGATCGTTGGGGTCTGGACCGCGACGCAATGGGCAGCGGCGATGCTCGCCTATCAGCCAGAGCTCGGCCGGCCCTGGCTGATCGCCGGCCATGTGCCCGTCTATCGGCCGTGGGCGCTGTTCTGGTGGTGGTATCATTATGATGCCTATGCGCCGCGGGTCTTCAGCAAGGCAGGCATGCTCGCCGGCGCTTCCGGCTTCTTCGGCTGCGGCGCCGCAATCCTCGGTTCGCTGTGGCGGGCGCGGCAGCGCCGCGACGTCACGACCTATGGCTCGGCGCGCTGGGCGAGCTCGCGTGAGATCGAGCGCGCGGGCCTGCACCGCGAGAGCGGCGTCATGCTCGGTCGGCTGGGCGGGCGCTATCTGCGCCATGACGGTCCCGAGCATGTCATGTCCTTCGCGCCGACCCGGTCGGGCAAGGGTGTCGGCCTGGTCGTGCCCACCCTCTTATCCTGGATCGACTCCGCCGTCGTCCACGACATCAAGGGCGAAAACTGGACGCTGACCGCCGGCTGGCGCGCTCGCTTCTCGCACTGCCTGCTGTTCAACCCGACCGACCCGCGCTCGGCGCGCTACAATCCGCTGCTCGAGGTCAGGCGCGGCGCCAACGAGGTGCGCGACGTCCAGAACATCGCCGATATCCTGGTCGATCCCGAAGGCGCGCTCGAACGGCGCAACCACTGGGAGAAGACCAGCCATTCGCTGCTGGTCGGCGCGATCCTCCACATCCTTTATGCCGAGGAGGAGAAGACGCTCGCCCGGGTCGCGACCTTCCTGTCCGATCCGCAGCGCAGCTTCGTCTCGACGCTCGGGCAGATGATGTCGACCAATCATCTCGGCACGGTCGACGCGCCGCGCGTCCATCCAGTGGTCGCGTCGGCCGCGCGCGAGCTGCTTAACAAGAGCGAGAATGAACGCTCGGGCGTGCTGTCGACCGCAATGTCGTTTCTTGGGCTCTACCGCGACCCGACCGTCGCGATGGTGACCTCGCGCTGCGACTGGCGGATCGCCGACCTTGTCGAAGGCGAGCGGCCGGTGTCGCTCTATCTGGTCGTCCCGCCGTCGGACATCAGTCGCACCAAACCGCTCGTCCGCCTCGTCCTCAACCAGATCGGCCGGCGCCTGACCGAGCGACTCGACCCGCCCGGGCTCGGGCCGCGCCGGTACCAGCTGCTGATGATGCTCGACGAGTTCCCCGCGCTCGGCCGCCTCGACTTCTTCGAGACGAGCCTCGCCTTCATGGCCGGTTACGGCATCCGCGCCTTCCTGATCGCGCAGAGCCTCAACCAGATCGAAAAGGCCTATGGTGAGCATAATTCGATCCTGGATAACTGCGCTGTTCGAGTCTCGTTTGCGACCAATGACGAGCGGACGGCGAGGCGCATTTCCGACGCACTTGGCACCGCGACCGAGCTGCGCGCGATGCGCAACTATGCCGGGCATCGCCTCGCGCCCTGGCTCGCCCATGTCATGGTCAGCCGCCAGGAGACCGCACGCCCGCTGATGACGCCCGGCGAAGTGATGCAGCTACCGCCGACCGACGAGCTGGTGATGGTCTCCGGCCTCCCACCGATCCGCGCGACCAAGCTGCGCTATTTCGAGGACGCAAACTTCTGCGGCCGGGTCAAGCCGGCGCCGATGCTCTCGATCGGCACCTATGCCGACCGGCCGCGGCAGCGCGCGAACGACTGGGGCCGCTTCGCCCGGCTGCCCGACGCCCGGCTTGCGCAGTCGGCGGAGGCTGAAGGTGCCGAGGAGGATGGCGGCATGGAGCAGCAGCGGCATCCCGGCCTTGCCGAGGAGGGCATCGTCCGCCCCATCGACCCCGATCAGCCGGTGCAGCCCGGCATGGATGACGACGATACCGTCGCCGTCGACCAGCGCGCCATGGACCAGGCCCGCGCCCTGACCAATGTCACGCGCGGCTATGGCCTGAACGACGCCGATCATGGCGACCTGATCCCGGGCTTCGGGTCATGAAAGTCCGGCAGAATCTCTATATCGACCGTGCACTGAGCGATGCACTGGAGGCGATCGCCTCGGGTCCGGGCGGAAACAAGTCGCGGCTCGTCAACGACGCCCTCGCCGACTGGCTCGCGCGGCACGGGGCCAGGGAAATCGACGACCTCCCGAAGGTCAGGCTCGACCGCATGTCGCGCGACATAGGGCTAGTGCGCCGCGACATCGACCTGATCCTTGAGAGCCTCGCACTGGTCGTCCGCTGCCAGTTGCTCCTCACCACGCCACTGCCCGACACTGACACCGCCGCGCGCGCAGTGGGTAGGGACGGGCTCGAGAAGTTCGTCAGCCAGGTCGGGCGCCCGCTCGCGCCGGCCGGGCCGGCGGAGGCGCGGCCATGAGCGGCGGTCCGATCGACACGGTTTCCGAAGGGCGCAGGCGCGCCATGCTGCGCACCGCGATGGGGCCGACCATCGCCGCCGCGCTCGCCGACAGCCAAGTGCTCGAGGTGATGATCAACCCCGACGGCGCGCTCAGGCTCGACCGGCTCGGCGAGGGGCGGACCGACACCGGGCTGCGCTACGATCCGGCCCAGGTCGAACGGATCATCCGCCTCGTCGCCAGCCACGCACGGACCGAGGTCCATGCCGTATCGCCGATCATCTCGGCCGAGCTGCCGCCGCATGGCGAAGGGGCAGGGGAGCGGTTCGAAGGCGTGCTGCCGCCGGTGTCGCTCGCGCCCTGCTTTTCGATCCGCAAGCCCGCGACCCGGCTCTACACGCTGTTGGACTATGTCGCCGACGGGATCATGTCGCCCGACATCGCCCGGCTGCTGTCGCTGGCGGTCGTCGATCGTCGCAACATCCTCGTCGCCGGGGGCACCAGCTCGGGCAAGACCACGCTCGCCAATGCGCTCCTCGCCGAGATGGCGCATCTCGATGAACGTGTCATCCTGATCGAGGACACCCGCGAGCTCCAGTCGCCAGCGCTCGATACCGTGGCGCTCCGGACACGCGCGGGCAGCGTGACGATGGCCGATCTGGTGCGCTCGACGCTGCGCCTGCGGCCCGACCGGATCATCGTCGGCGAGGTTCGCGGCGGCGAGGCGCTCGACATGCTCAAGGCCTGGAACACCGGCCACCCAGGCGGGATCGCAACCGTCCACGCCAACAGCGCAACGTCGGCGCTGCTGCGGATCGAGCAGCTGATCCAGGAAGCCGTCGTCACCGTGCCGCGCCGGCTGATCGCCGAGGCAATCGACATGATCGTCTTCATTTCAGGCCGCGGCATCGATCGTCGGGTCGACATCGTCGCCCGGCTGGCCGGACTAGATCCGGATGGCGGCTACAAGCTCGTCGACCTCTCCCCCCAGCACCGCAGCGCATTCGAAGGAGATTGATCATGCGCCTGTTCGCGTCCCGACTACGCCATCTTCGCCGCACCGTGCCCGCGCTTGGCCTCGCGATGCTGTTCGCGCCGCCTGCCTTTGCGAGCGGCACCGGCATGCCCTGGGAGCAGCCGCTCCAGCAGGTCCTCGAATCCGTCCAGGGCCCGGTCGCCAAGATCATCGCGGTGATGGTGATCATCACCACCGGGCTGACGCTTGCGTTCGGCGAGACGGCGGGCGGCTTTCGACGGCTCATCCAGATCGTCTTCGGGCTCTCGATCGCGTTCGCGGCATCGTCCTTCTTCCTCAGCTTCTTCAGCTTCGGCGGGGGAGCGCTGGTCTGATGGTCGCCTCGGGCACCCGGCATGTCGATGGGTTCGAGGCGCCGATCCATGGCAGCCTTGGACAAGCCATCCTGCTCGCCGGCGCACCACGCGGGATCGCGATCGTCAACGGGACGATCGCCGCCGCGGTCGGGCTCGGCCTCCAGCAGTTCCTGGTCGGGCTGGTCCTCTGGGCGGCCGGCCACAGCATCGCCGTGTTCGCCGCGCGCCGCGACCCGGACTTCGCACCCGTCCTCCTTCGCCATCTCCGCCAGAGGAGCTATTTCGCATGCTAGCCCTGCGTGAATATCGCGTCCGCGCCGACCGCATCGCCGATCATCTGCCCTGGGCCGCTTTGGTCGCGCCCGGCGTCGTCCTCAACAAGGACGGCAGCTTTCAGCGGACGCTCGCCTTTCGCGGGCCCGATCTCGAAAGCGCGACCGAGGCGGAGCTGGTCGGCGCCTGCGCGCGCGCCAACAATGTGCTCAAGCGCTTCGGGACGGGCTGGGCGCTGTTCTTCGAGGCCGAGCGGCGCGCAGCGCCCGGCTATCCCGCGAGCAGCTTTCCCGATGCTGCGTCCTGGCTGGTCGACGAAGAGCGCCGCGCCGGCTTCGAGGCCGAAGGCGCGCATTATGAGAGCCGCTACCATCTGACCCTCGTCTTCCTGCCCCCGCCCGACTCGAGCGACGCGGCCGGCCGGTCCCTGGTCGAGCGCGGTGACAAGGAGGCCGGGCGCGACTGGCGCGCGGCGCTTGCCGCCTTCATCGCCGAGACCGACCGGGTGCTCGATCTCTTTGCCGGCTTCATGCCCGAGATGCGCGCGCTCGGCTCGGCCGAGACGCTGACCTATCTCCATGACTGTATCTCGACGAGGGGCCATCCCGTCGCTGTGCCCGAGACGCCGATGTATCTCGATGGGCTGCTGGTCGACACCGCGCTCGTCGGCGGTCTCGAGCCCAGGCTCGGCGACCAGCATCTGCGCACCGTCACGGTCACGGGGTTCCCGAACCTCAGCCGGCCCGGCATCCTCGATGCGCTCAACGCGGCCGACTTCGCCTATCGCTGGGTCACGCGCTTCATCCCGCTCGACAAGACCGACGCCACCAGGGCGCTGACCCGGATCCGTCGGCAGTGGTTCAACAAGCGCAAGTCGATCACCGCGCTGCTGCGCGAGGTGATGTACAACCAGCCGGCGCAGCTGCTCGACAGCGACGCCGACAACAAGGTCGTCGATGCCGACCAGGCCCTGCAGGCGCTCGGCGGCGACTATGTCGCGTTCGGCTATTTGACCGCCACCATCACCGTTGCCGATACCGACCGCGCGCGTGCCGACGAGAAAGTCCGTGCCGTCGAGCGGATCGTGAACGGGCTTGGCTTCACCTGCGTGCGCGAGGGGTTGAACGCGGTCGAGGCCTGGCTCTCGTCGTTGCCCGGACAGGTCTATGCCAATGTCCGCCAGCCGCTCGTCCACACCTTGAACCTCGCCCATCTGATGCCGCTGTCCTCGGTCTGGGCCGGGCCGGCGGCAAACGCACATCTCGGCGGACCGCCGTTGCTCTATGCCCAGACCAGCGGCTCGACGCCGTTCCGGCTGTCGACCCATGTCGGCGATGTCGGCCATATGCTCGTCGTCGGCCCGACCGGCGCGGGCAAGTCGGTGCTGCTGGCGATGCTGGCGATGCAGTTCCGGCGCTATCCCCGGGCGCAGCTCATCATCTTCGACAGGGGCTTCTCAGCGCGCGCCGCCGTGCTTGCCATGGGCGGCAGCCATCATTCGCTCGGACCTCAGCCCGAGCATGGCGATGACGGCGGCCTCAGCTTCCAGCCGCTCCGCCATATCGACGACGAGGACGAGCGGGGCTGGGCGGCCGACTGGATCGGCGCCTTGCTGAGTCACGAGAAAGTCGTCGTCACGCCCGAGATCAAGGACGCCGTCTGGTCGGCGCTCAGCAACCTGGCCAGCGCTCCCGTCGAGGAGCGGACGCTGACCGGGCTCGGCATGCTGCTCCAATCGAATATGCTGAGGACCGCGCTTGCCCCCTATATGCTCGACGGTGCCTATGGCGGCCTGCTCGACGCGGCGGACGAACGCTTCACCAAATCTCAGGTCCAGTGCTTCGAGACCGAGGCGCTGATGCTGCGGAAAGGGCTGGTCGCGCCGGTCCTCACCTATCTCTTCCACCGCATCGAGCGGCGTTTCGACGGGCGGCCGACCCTGCTCATTCTTGACGAAGCCTGGAGCCTGCTCGACGATCCGCTCTTCGCCGCCCGCATCCGCGAGTGGCTGAAGACGCTCCGCAAGAAGAATGTTTCGGTGGTCTTCGCGACGCAGTCGCTCGCCGACATCACCGAAAGCAGCATTGCACCGGCCATCATCGAAAGCTGCCCGCAGCGCATCCTGCTGCCCAATGACCGCGCGATCGAGCCGCAGAGCCAGGCCGCCTATCGGCGCTTCGGTCTGAACGACCGGCAGATCGAGCTGATCGCGCGGGCGACGCCGAAGCGGCATTATTACCTGCAATCGACCCGCGGCAATCGCCTGTTCGAGCTCGGCCTCGGCCCCATCGCTCTGGCGCTGTGCGGCGCGTCTGACCCGGACAGCCAGGCACGGATCGACGGCCTGCTCACCGAGCACGGTCCAGACGCGTTCGCCGAGCATTTCCTCACCTCCTCCGGCCTCGGCTGGGCAGCCGCGCTGCTCGGCGAGTTCGCGCCCCCCAATCCCTGATCCATCGTCTGACAAGGAGCCCATGCCATGTTCCGAAAGATTCCGCCCCGTCCGCGCTTCCGCAATCCCGGCCTGACCGCCCTGCTGCTCACCGCCGGTGCGCTGAGCGTGACGGTGCCTCTGTCAGCGGCGTCCGCCCAGATCACGGTTTTCGACCCGACCAATTATTCGCAGAACCTGCTTACCGCCGCGCACACGCTCCAGCAGATCAACAACCAGATCCAGTCGCTCCAGAACCAGGCGACGATGCTGATGAACGAGGCGAAGAACCTGACCCGGATCGACTTTCCCGAGCTCCAGGCGCTGACCCAGACGATCCGGCAGATCGACCGGCTGATGGGTCAGGCCCAGGCAATCAGCTACCGCATCGAGACTGTCAACAGCGAGTTCCGCCGGCTCTTCCCGCAAAGCTTCAACCAGGCGCTGACCACCAACAGCCAGGTGACGAACGCGAAGGCGCGGCTCGATGCCTCGATGAGCGCCTATAACCAGACGATGCAGGTCCAGGCGCAGGTCGTCGGCAATCTCGATGCCGATACGGCAGCACTCGACGCGATCATCGCCCGGAGCCAAAGCGGCGAGGGCGCGCTCCAGGTCGCCCAGGCAACCAACCAGCTGCTCGCGCTTGTCGCCAAGCAGCAGCTCCAGATCCAGAACATGATGGCGGCCCAGTACCGCGCCGAAACGCTCGAGGCGGCACGCCGCGTCCAGGCGGAGACCGATGCGAGCGGCGCGACTACCCGGTTCCTCGGCAGCGGCACGGCCTACCACCCCCAATAGGGCGCACCCGCACCGAGGGTGGCGGCGGGCAATTCCCCGGCCCGCCGCCACACCCGCAGGGCGCTCTGCCGCTCCCCAAGCGCGCCCCGCGGGCCTTTTTCGACTTCAGCAGGACGGACTCTTCGTATGGGCGACCTGAGCGTCATCGACCAGTTCATGCAGGCTTTTATCCGCTATATCGACAGCGGGTTCGGGCTGCTGGGCAGCGACGTCCATTTTCTGGCGGTGACGCTGATCGGCATTGATGTGACGCTCGCCGGCCTGTTCTGGGCGCTAGGCGGCGAGCAGGACATCATCGGCCGCTTCATCAAGAAGATCCTCTTTGTCGGCGCGTTCGCCTTCATCCTGAACAGTTTCCCGACGCTGGCCAATCTCATCTTCAAGTCCTTCGCCGCGGCCGGCCTGACCGCAGGCGGCGGGACGCTCTCCGCCGATGACCTGCTGAAGCCCGGGACGCTCGCCAGCACCGGCTTCTCGGCCGCCTGGCCGCTCCTCCAGCAGATGTCGCAGCTGCTCGGCTTCACGACCTTCTTCGACAATTTCGTGACGATCGCGGTGCTGCTGTTCGCCTGGGTGATCGTCATTCTCGCTTTCTTCATCCTGGCGATCCAGCTGTTCGTGACGATCGTCGAGTTCAAGCTCACCACGCTTGCCGGGTTCGTTCTGGTGCCCTTCGCGCTGTGGAACCGGACGAGCTTCCTTGCCGAGCGCGTGCTCGGCAATGTCGTCAGCTCGGGCGTCAAGGTGATGGTGCTCGCGGTCATCGTCGGCATCGGCTCGAACTTCTTCGCCTCCTTCGTCGGCGCGATGCAGGGCCAGGAGCCCGACATCGGCAAGGCGCTGAGCCTCGTCCTAGCCGCCATGACCCTGTTCGGCCTCGGCATCTTCGGTCCCGGGATCGCCTCGGGCCTGGTCGCCGGCGCGCCGCAGCTCGGCGCCGGTGCGGCGGTCGGGACGGTGCTCGGGACCGCCGGGGTCGCTGTCCTTGGCGGTGGCGCGGTCGCGGGCGCGGCCGGGCTGGTCGGGGGCGGCGCGGTCGCCGCCGTGCGTGCCGGCACCTCGATGGGCTCGGCCGCGTCGGCCGCCTACCGGATGGGCCAGGAGGGCGCCGGCTCGACCAGCGTCGCCTCTGGTCTTGGCGGCGTGGCGCGCGCCGCCGGCAATGCGATGCGCGCGCGGGCCAGCGGCGCCTTCGGGCTCCAGGAAGCCGCCGCCTCGGGCCGCGCAGCGGCGTTCAATGCCCTTGCCGGCCGCCCGCCGGCTCCGCCGGAATCGGGTGGGGATGGCGAGCAGGAGCAGCCCGGTTGGGCGCGCGCGCTCCGGCAAAAACAGGATGCCAGGCACCACCAGCAGATCGTCGCCCATGCGCTGCGCGAGGGCGACCGGGGCGGCGCGTCGGCCGCGCCCGACATCAAGGAAAAGGAGGACTGATCGATGCTCTTCAAGCGAAGCGTCCAGCGCTATGGTCGCACACCCGAACCCGTGACGCCCTACCAGCGGGCCGGCCAGCTCTGGGACGAGCGGATCGGCTCGGCCCGCGTCCAGGCGCGCAACTGGCGGCTGATGGCCCTTGGCGGGCTGGCCCTCACGACCGCCATGTCCGGCGCCCTGGTCTGGCAGTCGCTGCAGAGCCGGGTGACGCCTTATGTGGTCGAGGTGGACCGGCTCGGCGAGGCGCGCGCCGTCACCGAGGCCGAGGCGGGCTATCATCCGACTGATCCGCAGATCGCCTGGCATCTGGCGCGGTTCATCGAGAAGGTCCGCTCGGTCTCGCTCGATCCTGTCCTGATGCGGCGCGACTGGCTGTCGGCCTATGACTTTTCGACGCAGCGCGGCGCGCAGTTCCTCGGCGACTATGCACGATCGACAAACCCGTTTGCCAGGGTGGGCGAGAAGACCATCTCGGTCCAGGTGACGAGCGTCGTCCGGGCGTCCGACCAGTCGTTCCAGGTGAAATGGACCGAGACGGCATTCGATCGCGGCGCGCAAACTGGCGTGTCGCACTGGACCGGCATCCTGACGGTCAAGATCAAGCCGCCGGCCTCGGCCGACACGCTGCGCCGGAACCCGCTCGGCGTCTATGTCGATGCGATCGACTGGAGCCGCGAGCTCGAACCTGCCGCCAGCACGCCGCCGCCGCCTGCGCCGGTGGCAACTCGGCCCGTCCAGGCTTCCAGCATTCCGCTCGGCTCCCCGCTCGACCCGAATCTCGGCGCCCTCCCATCCGATCCGATCCTGGAGAACCGGCAATGATCCGCACCCGATACCTGCCCGCCCTGTTTGCCATGTCGTTTGCCTTGGTGAGCACGAGCGCGTTCTCGGCCGAGGGTGGACGCCCTCGCCACACTGGGCGGCACAGCACGACACCAGCGACCGCGGTCGCTGCAGCCAACCGCGCGGGCACGCTCGAGCCGAGGCCGCCTGCGTTCATCAACGCGAGCGCGATCGAGCCTTTTGCCGACGGAGCGATCTACCATGTCTACACCGCGCCGGAGCGCGTGACCGACATCGCGCTCCAGCCGGGCGAGGTGCTCGGGTCGGTCGCGAGCGGCGACACCGCCCGCTGGGTGATCGGGGATACAAGCAGCGGCAACGGCGCCGAGAAGCGCGCCCATGTCCTGGTGAAGCCGTTCGCTGCCGGGCTCGTCACCAACCTCGTCATCACGACCGACCGCCGGACCTACCATCTCGCGTTGTCCAGTGCCGCGGGCGCCGCCATGTCGGCGCTGTCCTGGACCTATCCGCAGGACGCGCTGATCGCGTTGAGGCATCAGCGGGAGGCGGCGATCGCCGCCGCGCCGGTCGCTCAGGGCCTCGATGTCGATCAACTTCATTTCAACTATGTCCTGTCGGGCGATCGCACGGCCTGGCGGCCGCTCCGCGCTTTCGATGATGGCCGCCAGACCTTCATTGAATTCCCGGCGAGCCTGGCGGTCGGTGAAGCTCCGCCCTTGTTCCTGGTCGACGCGAAGGGCGCGGCGCAGCTGGTCAATTATCGGCTCCGCGGCCGCTTCTATGTCGTCGACCGGATCTTTGATGTGGCCGAGCTTCGACTCGGCACCAAGCACCAGGAGGTGGTCCGCATCGTGCGTGCTGCCGATGGCGCAACCGATCATCCCGCCAAGCGGAGGGCGTCATGAGCGAAGACCCGCAATCGGCCGGACAGGGGCCTCAATCCGAGGAGCAGGCGGAGGCGCCGCTGGTGCCGCCGCCGCAGGGCAAGGTCGATCCCGAAACCCTTGTCCTGCGCGCCAGGCCGGCCCGGGCGATCCGGTTCAAGCGCGGCGTGATCGTATCGATCGCTGCAATGGCCGCGGCAGGCGTAGTAGGAACAGCGTGGTTCGCGCTCGAACCGCATGCGCTCCATCTGGCGGCCGGCGGCGACGACCAGGCGGTCGGCGCGAAACCGCCGGCCAACACGCTGAGCGTGCTGCCCGAAAGCTATGCGGCCGTACCCAAGCTCGGGCCGCCGCTGCCCGGCGATCTCGGGCGTCCGATCCTCGATCGGCAGCGACAACTCGGTGCCGAACCGCCTCCAGCGATACCGGCGAGCATTGCGCAATCTGCCGAGGAAGCCCGGCAGCGCCAGGTCGCTGAACTGAAAGCGGCTCGCGAGTCGGGGCTGCTCGTGCGATCAGGCAATCACGCGACTGAAGTCGCGGCGACGGGGACGGCCATGCCTGGTTCGACTGTGCCGGGTGCGCCAGCGCCTGACACGACTCCGAGGATCGGCATGGATCCGGATCGTGATCCGAACGCCCAGCAGCGAAAGAGCGACTTCACGCATGCCGTGGACGAGACTGGCGACACAAACCCGCATCCGCTGGTCCCATTGCCGTCGCCCTATACACTTTCCGCCGGCAGCATCATCGCGGGCAGCCTGATCACCGGTCTCAGGTCCGATCTGCCGGGGCTGGTCACCGCCCAGGTTACCGAGCGGGTTTATGACAGCGCGACCGGCAGGATCCTGCTCATCCCGCAGGGGGCGCGGCTGATCGGTTCCTACGACAGCGTCATCGCATTCGGTCAGCGCCGCGCGCTCGTCGTCTGGCAGCGCATCCTGTTCCCGGATGGCAGTTCGGTGCGGATCGACAATGTACCTACGACAGATCCCTCCGGCTACGCCGGGCTTGCCGACAAGGTCGACTTCCACACCTGGACGCTGCTCAAGGGTGTGGTGCTGTCGACTCTCCTCGGGGTGGGTGCCGAGCTTCAGTTCAGCGGCGAGAGCGATCTCGTCCAGGCGTTGCGGGAATCGACTCAGCAAAGCGTGTCACGGGCGGGCGATCAGCTCACCTCGCGCAATCTCCAGGTGCAGCCGACCATCACGATACGCCCCGGCGCGCCGATAAGACTCGTCGTGCACCAGGATTTGGTTCTCAAACCTTGGCAGGAGGATCGATGATGGGCGATCTCAGACTGGCGCAGCTGCCCGATCGGACGCCGATCAAGCTCGGCATCCAGATCACGCCGCAACTGCATGCTGACCTGACGCGGTACGCCGCGCTCTACAAGCAAGCTTATGGTCGGGAGGAAGCGCTGTCAGACCTCATCCCGGCGATGTTGGACAGTTTCCTGGCCAGTGACCGGGAGTTCGTGAAGGCCCAAAAGGCTGATGTCGGGAGATCATGAGATGCCGCCGCCCAAAGCAACACGGCCGACCAATGAGCCGGACCCGATCACGGTCCGCGTCCCGACGGCGCTGCGCATGCTGGGCCTCAGCCGGTCCAAATTCTACCTCCTTCTCGCCGATGGTGAGTTCGAGATGATCAAGGTCGGCAGATGCACGCTCGTGACCGTCGCGAGCCTGCATCGGTTCGTGAACCGGCAGTCTTCTGAGGGTCAGACCTGAGCTATGAGGAACTCGCTAGGCGCACCGGCCCCACCCCGCGTGAGGTCGAGCGGCAGTTCGCCAAGGGGCTGGAGAAACTGTGTCGCCAGATGAATGGCGGTAGGCTGCGACGGTGGGAGCGCAGCAACTGGCTTTGCTGGTGGTGATAGCATCCAAACCGGCGGTGTCCGGCCTGTGAGGGCTGGGCATCGCCGGGCGCTTGTTGGTAGGAATGTCTGTAATGCGTGATCAACTCGACCATCTGCCGGCATCCAAGCAGCGCGAGCTTGCCCATGTCGTGCGCGTGCTGTTCGAGGAATTCGCCGACGCGCATGCGCTCGCGACCCAGAAATGGAAGAAGCAGGGGCGCATCCTCAAGCTCGTGCTGTACGGTTCGTATGCGCGCGGCGACTGGGTCGATGATCCGGTCGGGGGCTACACTTCCGATTATGACATCCTGATCGTCGTCAGCGACGAGCGGCTGGCGGATTTCGAATATTGGTCGGCGGCCGAGGACCGGCTGATGCGGGACCTGACGATCAATCATGCGCTGAGCGCGCCTGTCAGCTTCATCGTCCACACGCTCAATGATGTGAACGCCCAGCTTGAGAAGGGGCGACCGTTCTTCGTTGATATCATCAAACAGGGAATCGCGCTCTACGAGGCGGAAGGGTTCTGCTTTGCCAGCTCCCGTGATCTGCCGCTCGAGGAGGCCAGGGCCGAAGCGCAGAAGCACTTTGATCATTGGTTCCCATTGTCAGAGCACGCGCTGACTTTGGCGCGCGTGAGCATGGCGAACGGCGTATCGAGAGATGCAGCCTTCATGCTGCATCAGGCGACCGAACGGGCCTATCACTGCACTTTGCTCACGCTGACTTTGTACGCGCCAAAATCGCACCGGCTCAATTTTCTGCGCTCGCAGTGCGAGCAGATCGCGCCGCGTCTGATCGCGGCCTGGCCGCGCGACGACAAGTTCAGCCGACGCTGTTTCGAGTTGCTGCGTCAGGCCTATGTCAACGCGCGCTACTCGCCGCACTATGAGATCAGTGACGAGGAATTACGCTGGCTCGGGGAGCGCGTGGCCGAGCTTCAGGCACTGGTGAAGGCCGTGTGCGAGGAGAGGCTCGCGCCGCCCGGTCAGTGACCGGACGGCGCTCGCTGGGTCAGGCTGTCTTCGGCGCGCGCGGTGCGCGCTTCGGCTTGGCCGGGGCCGGAGTTGCCGCTGCAGTCTTCGTCCGACGACCCTTCTGGCCGAGGCCGATCCTGTGCGCCATCGCCCGGCGCACTTCGGAGTAATTCTCGGCGACCATCGGGTAATCGGCCTTCAGCTTGTAGCGCTCGCGATACTGTTCCGGCGTCAGGCCGTGCCCCGACAGATGCCGCCGCAATGTCTTATAGGGCTTGCCGTCGATCAGCGAGATGATGTGATCCTTTGACGCGAGCGACTTGCGGACCGTGACGGCGGGTGTGAATTCTTCCGCGGGCGCTGCGCTTTCGTCGCCCGAAGCAGGAGCCGAAGATCCCGACCCAAGTTCGGTCACGGTCGCGTGCATCGTGCGCAGAAACGTCGGCACGTCTTCCGCGGCAGCCCGGTTGTTCTGATTGCCGAGCCAGGCGATGGTAAGTTCGGTCGCGAGCTCGACCGCGTTCAGGGAGGTTTCTTCTGACATGTGTAGTTCCTGGGTGGTTTGAATGGCCGGCAAGCATTTGCGCTGCACTCGGCAGGTGTATTCATAATGAATGTTTCGCTGGAGTCGATGCTCGCAGGCCCGTAAAAACTGCTTAATCGGTTTCGTTGTTCTCGAACATCCGCTTGCCGCGCCGCCGCCAGAGCAGGATCGTCTGCTCGCTGTCTTCGCTTCGAAGTCTTGCGGCGATTTCGGCGAGTGCGCCCAGGATTACGGCACGGTCGTCGCCTGTCAGCGCGATCAGGCCGGACTTGGCAACCGGGCCGCCGGGTTCGATCAGCAGGCGCGTTCTATATCCCCGTAGCCGCTGGCGCTTCCAACAGCCATCTCGCCACGATCAACTCGTAGTTGACATAGGGAATGCGGTTTGCGTCGAATTCCAGCGCGTCCGCGATCTATTGCAGCATCTCGGGGTCGAGGCGCTTCACGTCGGTCTGGCCGGTCAGCGCCATCGCGACCGCCATTTCGTGGTGCAGCAGATCGAGCATGCGGGTGACACCGGCGCCGCCTTGCGCGGCAAGCGCGAAGGCCCAGGCCCGACCGAGCAGCACGCCTTTCGCGCCTAGGGCCATTGCGCGCAACACGTCGATCCCCGAGCGGATGCCGCCGTCCATCAGAACATCCGCCCGGCCCGCGACCGCCTTCACCACCGCGGGCAGGGCGGTGATCGTCGAAGGCGCACCGTCAAGCTGGCGGCCGCCATGGTTGGAGACGATGATCGCCTCGGCGCCGGCATCGCAGGCAGCGACTGCGTCGGCGGGGTCGAGCACCCCCTTGATAACCAAGCGGCCGCTCCAATGGCGGCGGATCCAGTCGAGATCGGCCCAGGTGATCGAGGGATCGAAATTGCGCGAGACCCAGCGGGTGAACTGCGCGAGGCCGGCGCCTTCGGGCATGACGGGCGCGAAATTGCCGAGCATGTGCGGGCGGCCGCGGACCCCGACATCCCAGGCCCAGCCGGGATGGGTTGCGATCTGGGCGAAGCGGCGCAGGCGCGCGCCGAGCCCTTGCGGACCGGTGAGGCTCGAGCGGACATCGCGATAGCGGGCGCTGTGGACGATCAGATCGACCGTCAGCACCAGCGTCTCGACGCCGAGCGCGGCGGCGCGGGCAAGCAGCGCAGCCAGGAAGCCGCGATCGCGGATCATGTAGAGTTGGAAAGCGAAAGGCACGCCAGTGCCGGCCGCGACTTCTTCCATGCCGCAGCAGGAAGAAGCGGAGAGGATGAAGGGAACGCCGGCCGCTTCGGCCGCCCGCGCCGCCTGGACCTCGCCGCGGCGCGCATACATACCGGCGAGCCCGATCGGGGCGAGCGCAACGGGAAGGGCGGCGGGGCGACCGAAGATCGTGGTCGAAAGATCGACCTGCGAGACGTCGCGCATCACCCGCTGGCGGAGCTTCAGCCGCTGCAGGTCGTCGACATTGGCGCGCATCGTCGATTCCGAATAGGCGCCGCCATCGATATAATCGAACAGGAAGCCGGGCAGCCGCGCCTTTGCGAGGAGGCGGAAATCATCGATGCAGGCCGGTGTCACGCGCGAAGCCTAGCGCCTCCTCAGCGGCTTGTCGCGGTCGCGATCGCGCCGGGGCGGGCGTCGAAATGAAGCGTCGCCGCCTCGTCGCGCGTCAGCGCCTTGCCGTCGAAGCGATAGACCTCGATGTCCCGCGACATCGCGCACTGGATCAACACCGTCTTGTGGCCGCCGATGAAGAGCGCGCCCTGGCACCAGGCGCCGCTATGCGCTTCGGTGACTGGCGTGATCGTCGCGCCCCTGACGCTGTAGATCTTGAGTAGGCCGAAAGGGCTGTACCCGGCCGAGCCGGGCGCAGCCGCCGAGCCGTTGGCGATGACCACGGCCATATATCTGCCGTCGGCCGACAGGGTGAGATGCTCGGGCGTCAGGCCGACATCGACGCTGGTGACCGCCCGGGTCGCGAGATCGACCGCGGTGACGGTGCCGGTGCGCGGGCCGGTCGCCGGCGCGGCGCCCGGCGATGGCGTGCGTCCGCCGAGATTGGTGTTGTAGGCAAAGCGCCCATCGGGGCTGTAGGCGACGCCATAGGGCTGCACGCCCGTCCTGACGGTGCCGCCGATCGTCACTGCCTTGCCAGTGATGGTGAGCGTGATGAGCTGGCCCGAGCCCTGCGCGACGGCGAGCGCAGTCTTGCCCGAGGGCGCGAAATCGACATCGGTCGGGCGGCTCTTCGCCGGCAGCTGGAGTCTTCCTTCCGGGGTCAGGTGCTTCCCGGCGATCGAGAAGATCGAGATGCTGTCATCGCCAGTGCTTGCGATCAGCGCGAGCGTGCCGGCGCGGTTGATCGTGATGCCGCTGGCGCCGGGGCCGGCCTGAACTGTCTGGAGGACCCGGGGCGCCCCGGGATTGGCGAGATCGATCACCGAGAGCGTATCGTTGAGTTCGAGCTCACCGGCAGCAGTGAGGCGCTGCGCGGCACTGACCAGCGCGAAGCTTCCGTCCCGCGCGACAGCGACCGATGCAGGTGGGCCGATCATGCTCGCCGGCGCCTGGACCGAGCCGATCATTTTGGGCGGATAGCTGCGCAGATCGAGGACTGAGACCGTGTCGGGCGTGCGGGTGGTTGCTGCCTCGCCGGGGCGAAGTTGCTTGCCGTCGTTTGCGGAGACGGCGATCTGGGCACTGGCCGGAGCTGAGGCGAGCGCGGCGGTGATGACGCCGAGCAGCAGGATTGGTTTCATGGCGACCCTCCACAGATCCAGGGCCTCTCATGAACCCTATAGGATATAGCATGTCACGACAGCGTGGCCGGCGCAACCGGGCTTCCGAGACTGTGCCGGGCTCATTGCCCTGACCGTCAATGCCGAAGTGCGGGGGCGGGCGGCGATGTTGGCCCGGATCGTCAACCTCGCAACATTACTTAGGGACATGCCCGGCATTGGCCATCTGCCGCGATTGCACCATCCCCTCAGCGCCGGGGAGAGTCGTGAAAAATTCGAATCAGATCGTCGCCAGTGCGCCAGCCGGGGAGCTTGTCTCAACCGCGGATCGTGCTGCGCTTTCGCAGCGGGCCAGTTCCCGCAACTGCACGGTCTATCTGATCGCCGAGGCGAGCACCGAAACGGACAGCGGGCTTTGCCGGGTCAAGAATATCTCCGACCACGGCATGATGGTGATAACCGGTCTGGACGCTGCCATTGGCGGCCGTATCTCGATCACCCTTTCGGACTCGATCGCATTGGCCGCCGAGATCATGTGGTCGGAGGATGGCCGGGTCGGGCTTCGCTTCATGGAGCCAATCGACAGCCTCGACCTGCTTCAGTCGCTGGCGGACAAGGGGCGTTCGGGCAAAAATCGCCCGCCGCGCCTGTCGGTGGGCCTGCTCGGTACGGCGGCGACTGAAGCCGGCCTTCAACCGATCCGCACGCTCGACATTTCGCAGCATGGCATGAAAATCTCGCATGGCGGTGGCCTGCGCACAGGGGTGCGTGTCAAGGTAACGCTCGAAAACGGGCTCGAGCAGCGCGGCGTGGTGAAATGGTCGAACGATCGCGTTGCGGGCCTGCGTTTCAACGAACCGATTCCGCACACGATGCTGGATAGCGTCGCGGATCTGACCGCGATCAGTGCGACCATCGGGCCGGATGAGGCTTTTCCGGAAGCGACGGCTGGCGACGAAGCGGAAATAACCGCGCCGGATTGACGCAGGCTCGGGCCTAAGCCGCCACCCGCCGCCGCTCAGCCATCTCCACGTTCAGCATCTCCGCCAGCAGGAACGCCAGTTCCAGGCTCTGCCCCGCGTTCAATCGCGGGTCGCAATGCGTGTGGTACCGATCGGCCAGCGACTGCTCGGTCACATCGACTGCGCCGCCGGTGCACTCCGTCACATTCTGGCCGGTCATCTCGGCATGGATGCCGCCGGCGATCGAACCTTCGGCGCGGTGAACGGCGAAGAAGCCGCGGACCTCGGCGAGGATTCGGTCGAAGGGGCGCGTCTTGTAGCCATTGGCGGCCTTGATGACATTGCCGTGCATCGGGTCGCAGCTCCACACCACCGGATGGCCCTCGCGCTGAACCGCGCGGATCAATTTAGGCAGGCCTGCCTCGATCTTGTCGTGGCCGTAGCGGGTGATCAGCGTCATCCGGCCCGGCACGCGCGCCGGGTTGAGGGTGTCGAGCAGGCGGAGCAGCGCGTCGGGCTCGAGCGAGGGGCCGCATTTCATGCCGATCGGGTTGCCGATGCCGCGCAGATATTCGACATGGGCCGAACCCTCGAAGCGCGTGCGATCACCGATCCACAGGAAATGGGCGCTGGTGTCGTACCATTCGTCGGTCAGGCTGTCCTGCCGGGTCAGCGCCTGCTCGTAGCGGAGCAGCAGCGCCTCATGGCTGGTGTAGAACTGGGTCTGGCTGAGCTGGGGCACCGTCTCGGGGCTGATCCCGCAGGCAGCCATGAACTCGAGCGCCTCGCCGATCCGGTCAGCGGTCTCGGCGAATTTCTTCGCCCAGGGGCTGCGGCCCATGAAATCATGAGTCCAGCGATGCACCTGGGCGAGATTGGCGTAGCCGCCATTGGCGAAGGCGCGGAGCAGGTTGAGCGTCGCCGCCGACTGGCTGTAGGCGCGGATCATCCGCTGCGGATCGGGCGCGCGGCCGGCCGCGGTGAAGTCGATGTCGTTGACGATGTCGCCGCGATAGGCTGGCAGCTCGACGCCGTTCTGTATCTCGGTATCGGCCGAGCGCGGCTTGGCGAACTGGCCGGCCATCCGGCCGAGCTTCACCACCGGCAGCTTCGACGCATAGGTCAGCACGACCGCCATCTGGAGGATGACGCGGAAGGTGTCGCGGATATTGTTCGCGCTATGCTCGGCGAAGCTCTCGGCGCAATCGCCGCCCTGGAGAAGGAAGGCCTTGCCTTCCGAAACCTTGGCGAGATCCGCGGTCAGGTTGCGCGCCTCGCCCGCGAAGACGAGCGGCGGGAAGGTGGCGAGCGTATTGGTCGCCGCGTCGAGCGCGGCTGAGTCCGGATAGGTCGGGAGCTGGCGGGCTTCGGCCTTCATCCAGCTGTCGGGGGCCCATTTGGCGGCCATCGTGTCGTTTCCAGTGGTTGCGAAATTAAAGAGGCCCCATGCGGGAAAACGGCGTTTGTCGCAATCAAGGAAAAGTTTCTCCTTGTCCCGGCGGGATGGGAGGGTTCGTTCCATGGCGACCGGGAGCCGAGGGCGACATTGATCCTATTCATGCTCGCCCGACCTCACTGCGCCTGCGGCAATCCTCCTGCTCGAACAGATATACATCCATTACCATCGGCAGGCTCGTATAACGCGTGGCCGGCCTCGGAGGTTTTTTGCGATCAATCTGCCGCGCAACGCAGCGTCGAATGGGAGCCGGCGGCGGTCAATTACCCTTCTGTGGACGGTTTGAGGCAGCCGGCGCGTATCCAACCCGCCAGGCCGTGCTCGTCGCGCCGATCTACCCTGTTGGGGCGCGTCGGCAATGCACGCTGGGCATGCGCTACGTCCATCTGGATCATACACAGGCTGCGGACCAATCCTCGGCAGAGCCAGCGGCTAGCACCGCCAGCGGCGGGGCACATCTGTGCGCAGATTAACGGAGCGCCTCGCGCCGTTCGACTTCCCATTCGCGCGCGATCTCACGGGCCGCGGTCCGAACATATGCCGCGCCGCGCAACGAAACATTGCCCAGCATCCAATGGACGCCCGTCTCGGAGTCAGCTTCGCTGAGGATTCTTATCGTGGGTTGCGGTATATCGTCGCCGTTCCCATCCGCCTCGCTCATCTCGATGGCACGAATCCGCAATTCGACCTCGATCTCCAGTTGTGATTTTCGTACTGTATGCGCCACCGATCAGGCCCCCTCGTCATGTCGCTCGTCGGGTTTTGCGATCCGCCATTGGCGAAGTTCCCGAACCATCTGCCGCTCGCAGCCGGCGCAAATGGGAGAATCGAATGTACCGCTATAGTGGATGCGCCTGCCGTCGCGGCGATGGTAACCCCATAGGCATTTGATACGCTCGACGACGTTCATCTGGCGGCTCCCGCGATGCGGTTTACCCCCAAGCATCCTTGACGAGATTGTATGCCGAATCGGTTGCGCTGGAAATGAGAAATCATTGCACGCCCGAAAGAAACGAAGGTGCCCGCCGTCGTCGTCCGCCTCGGCGGGGCTGCCGCAATCATTCACCCTCCAAGAACGGTGGACTGATGCTGCATTGGACTCCAGTTCGGACGGAGTCGCGCGAGCGAGCAGGGAACGCGTTTTGTTGAATTACGGAAGAAGTTCTGTCACTCTGCGCAGGCCCGGGAGGCCAATGGGCGCTTAAGGGCGATATCAATGACTGATCAGGCGCGGCTTACCGAACTGACCGCAGAAATTACCGCGGCCTTTGTCGCGCATAACCGCGTGGCGACTGGCGAGGTCGCCGAAGTGATTGCTTCAGTGCATCGCGCTCTGTCGAGATTGGACGCGGAGAAGGCGCTGGAAGCGATCGAGCATGTGGGCGCAGTAAGCATTCGCAAGAGCCTGGCGGACCCGGCGAAGATCATTTCGATGATCGATGGCAAGCCGTACAGCATGCTCAAGCGGCATCTCTCGCTGAACGGGCTGACGCCCGCTGAATACCGCGGTCGTTTCAATTTGCCGGCTGATTATCCCATGACGGCGCCTGGATATTCCGAATTTCGTCGCGCCTTGGCGGTGACGATCGGGCTGGGGCGCAGGGGAAAGATGGTCGAGACCACCCCCTCGGCACCGCGGGAGCGCCGGAAGCTTGGTCTCGTATCGCCATCGGTGTAACCGCGGGCGGTATGCGGCCGGCGCGTCATTGATCTGCGGTCGCACTACAAGAAGTATCGTCTATCAGTGGATACTCAGCGACAGCTGGTGCCGGCAGATCAGACAGCGGAGAGCCAGTTGCCGTGAAAGCCAGGGGGCACGCGGTGCGGGATGCGGATGCTGGCGACCGGCGCGCTCGTGAAGGCCTGGGCGTCGAGGATGACGAGATCAGTGGTCTCGTTGCGCACGTCGATCACCAGACCGATCATCCAGCCTTCGCCCTCGGCCGCATCGGCATGGGCGGGAACGAAGACGAACTCGCCGGGATCGCGGCCCTCGCCGAAATCATGGACCTCGCGCGCGCCGGTTTCGAGATCATGTTTCAGGAGATAGCTCGCGCCGACGAACGCGTCGCTGTGCACGGGCAGGCCAATCGTCCAGGCGTAGCGATAGGGCCGGCCGAAGCGGCGCTCGTCGGCGCGGGGAAATTCCTGTGGCGTATTGTCGATGGAGCGGCACTCGACGGTGCCGGCTCCGGGGTCGATCGTCCAGCGTTCGAATCCGCGCGGTGCGGCGTCGGGGCCGGAGAAGCTTTCGGCGAACATCGTGTCGTAGACGACAGCGTCCATCACCACGCGGCCATCGGGCAGGTCATAGGCATTGGCTACATGGAAGATGTAGCAGGGATCGGCGTTGATCCAGATCGTCTCGCTTCCCTTGCCGCCCCGGGGCAACAGGCCGATCCGCGCCTGGTGGTCGCGGTCCCAGCGATAAGGGAAACTGTGGCCGCCGATCAGCGCCTTCATCGAGAAGGTGACGGGCAGATCGAGCACGACGACATAGCGCGACGTGATCGCGCAATCATGAATCGAGGGGCCGTTCTTCACGGCGATCGGCTCCTCGCGGACGACCCGCCCCTCGGTCGACAGGATGACATGCCGGACTGTCTCGGTATCGGTCGCTTCATAGGCGATGGCATGCTGCTCGCCGGTGAGGGGATCGCGGTGGGGATGGGCGGTGAAGCTGCCGATCAGCGTGTCGTCGAAGGGATTGTAGGTCTGCTCGTCGAGAGTGTCCGACAGCTCGACCGGGTAACTGCCGGCCTCGACCAGGGCGAAGGTGCGCCCGGCGATCCCGACGACATTGGTGTTGACGGTGTCGAAGCTGCCATGGCGCGGGCCGGGGGCGGGGGCCTTGTCGAGCGCCTTGCCGACTTTGTTCGAACGGATCCAGCGGTTGCGATACCAGAGCGCCTTGCCGTCTCGGATGGCGAGGCCGTGGACCATGCCGTCGCCAGTGAACCAGTGATAGCCGGCGGGGTCGGGTGCGACCGGGTTCGGGCCGATGCGCAAGTAGCGGCCGTCAAGCGCCGCCGGGATCGTGCCGGTGACGGGCAGATCCTCGAGCGTCAGCTCCTCGGACATCGGCGTATGGATGCCGGTCAGGAAGGGATGGACCGTGTCGTGCGGCATGCGACCGCGATTGAAATCGGCGACGACTTCAATGCCCTTCATGACGGTGCCGCGGATCGCGTTTTCGATCGTGCTTGCCATTCCGGCCTCCAGCTCTAAGTTGACGGCGTTCACATTAAGATGCGAAGGTAACAGTGTCAACATCCGAATCAGCGATTCCGGCCAAAAGCTATCATCATGGCGATCTGCGCGCTGCGCTGATCGAGGCGGGGCTTGCGCTGTTGGAGGCGCGTGCGGCCGACGATCTCGGGTTGCGCGAAGTCGCGCGGGCGGTGGGGGTGAGCCCGACGGCGATCTATCGCCATTTCCCCGACAAGCGCGCGCTGATGGCGGCGCTGGCGGCCGAGGGGCTGGCGCGGCTTGCGGCGGCGCAACGCGCGGCGTCCGAGGCGGCGGGGGGCGGAGTCGCCGGGTTCAGCGCGACGGGGGCGGCCTATGTTCGGTTCGCGCTCGCCAATCCGGCGCTGTTCCGGCTGATCTTCGCCAATTCAGCGACAGCTGATCTGCTCGACGGCAAGCCCGAGGATGACGCAATGGCCTTCCTGCGCGCCAATGCCGCGGCGCTCGCTGAAGGAGTCGGGGGCGATGCGCAGGTCGTGGCGCTGCAGGCCTGGGCGATCGCGCATGGCCTGGCGATGCTGATGCTCGACGGCCAGGTGCCGGTAGACGATGCGTTGATCGACCGGGTGGTGGATGCCGGGGTGATCGGGAAATAATTTCTCTCCTACCGCTTGCGGGAGGGAAGGAAAAAGAATTCAGTAGCCCGCTTCGAGATCGACCACGTTCCGCATTTCCCGCCCGGCCACGAACGCCTCGAGATTGTCGAGGAACAAGGTTGCCGCGCGGATGAACATCCTGGTCTGGCTGCGGCCCGACAGGTGCATCGAATGGATGGTGTTGGGCGCGGTCCATAGCGGGTGCTCGGGCGGCAACGGTTCGGGGTGCACGGTATCGAGGAAGGCGCCGGCGATGCGCCGCGCGGTGAGCGCCTCGATCAGCGCCTCCTGATCGATCATGTCGCCGCGGGCGATATTGATCAGCCAGGCCGAGCGCTTCATTGCACTGATCTCGGCGGCGCCGATCATTGCCTTGGTGGCGTCGGTCGACGGGGCGGCGAGGATCACCCAGTCATGGTCGCCGAGCGTCGCCCGCCATTCGTCGGGTCTGAGCGTGCCGCCCCGGCCCGAGCGGGTCACCGCCGTCACCGCGACACCAAAGGACTCGAGCCGCTCGCCGACCAACTGCCCGATCGTGCCGTATCCGATGATCAGGGCGCTGGTTTCGAACAGCTCGGTCCTGCCGGGGGCATCGGTCGTCCATTCGTGGCGATCGGCGATGCGTATCACCTCATCGAAGCGCTTCGCTGCCGCGAGCACGCCCAGCACCGTATATTCGGCGACGGCGATGGCGTTGATGCCGGCGCCGTTGGTGACGGTGACGCGCTGCGCTTTCAACTGATCGAGCGGGAAGGAATCGAGCCCGGCATAGATAGTCGAAACCCATTTGAGATTCCTGCCGCGGCTGATCGTCTCGGCGGTCCAGCCAGGGCGTTGCTGGTCGACCCAGGCGATATCGGCATCGACCACCATCGCGTTCGCTTCGTCATGATTGGCGAACCATGCGACATCCAGGCCCGCCGGGATTCGCGGTTCGAGGAGCGGACGGGCGAGGGCGGGGAGGACTGCTTTCATGAAAATGCCCTATCAGTTGCCTCCCCTTTTTCGGAGAGGAGTTTAAAGCGCCAGCTTCCAGTCCCAGCCGAGCGGATCGCCGTCCATCACCTCGACACCCGCCGTCGCGAGCTCGTCACGGATCGCGTCGGAGCGGGCAAAGTCCTTCGCCGCGCGGGCTTCGCGGCGTTCGGCCAGCCTTGCCTCGATCTCGGCCGAAGTGATCGTCGCCTGTGCCGGTCGCACCCGCAGCGCCTCGCGGGTGAGGTCGGACAGCGCCAGCCCAAGCACGTCGTCGAATGACTCGAGCGCCTTCAATCGCGTTGCGGCCGACAATTTCTTGTCTGCCAGCATCTCGTCGAGCACCGGCAGCGCGCGCGGGGTGTTGAGATCGTCCGACACCGCCGCGTCGAGCGCCTCGACATAGGGCGAGGCGTCCCCCGTCTCGGTTCCGTCGCTGCGGGCACGAAGGGCCTGGGTAGCCATTACCAGCCGCTTCAGCCGCGTCAGCGCCGCCGCCAGATTCTCGCCCGAGAATTCGAGCTCGCTGCGATAATGCGCGCTGAGGCACATCAGGCGGTAGGCGAGGGGATGCACGCCGAGATCGACCAGCGACCGGAGCGTGGTGAAGCCACCGCCCGATTTCGACATCTTGCCCGATCGCTCGACCAGGAAGTTGTTGTGCATCCAGAAAGCGGCGCCGGTATCGGCGCATTCGCAATGTGCCTGGTTCTGGGCAATCTCGTTGGGATGATGGATCTCGCGGTGATCGATGCCGCCGGTATGGATGTCGAAGCTGGCCCCCAGATATTTCCGGCTCATCACCGAGCATTCGAGATGCCAGCCCGGCGCGCCGCGGCCCCAGGGCGAATCCCATTCCATCTGGCGATTCTCGCCCGGTGCGGAAGTGCGCCAGATCGCGAAGTCCTGGGGATGGCGCTTGCCGGCGACCGGATCGATCCGGCCCTCGCGCTCGTCGTCGGCGACCCGGGCGAGGCGGCCATAATCGGGGACGGTGCTCACGTCGAAATAGAGGCCGCCCTCGAGTTGATAGCAGTGCCTGGGGGCGATATCGGTCGCGAAGTCGATCATCTCGGCGATATGGTCGGTCGCGAGCGGAAAGCGCGACGGTGCGCGGATGTTGAGGTCCTCGAGATTCTGCTTGAACGCCGCTGTGTAGTGCGCAGCGATGTCCCAGATGCTGGTCGCGCTCGCCCGTGCGGCCGCCTCCATCTTGTCGTCACCCACATCGGCGTCGGAAGTGAGGTGGCCGACATCAGTGATGTTGATGATGTGGGTGAGCGGGCCCCATCCCATTGCTTTGGCCTTCCAGGTCAGCACCCGGCTCAGCGTGTCAGTGAAAACATAAGCGCGCAGATTGCCGATATGGGCGTAATTATAGACCGTCGGCCCGCACGAATAGACGCGCACATTGGCCGGGTCGGTCGGCTGGAACGGCTTGAGCGACCTGGTGAGGCTGTCGTAGAGGGTAAGGGGTCTGGTGGTCATGGAGCGTGCCAATAGCGGTCCTCGACCGGCATGCAAACGCCTGCCACGATCTGGCTATAGACTTCGCGAACGCCCGTAACTGATCAGGGCGAATTCGCGGCTAAGGACGCTGCCTTGGCTTTGCCCGGATTACCGGGCGCGTCCGATTAATCCCGATATGGTTGGGGAGCCATTTCATCGGGCTTACGCTAAAGCATGTCGAACCGGCTGTAATTCGCCTTGATACGGATCAAGGACGAATGTAGCATTTCTTGATTTTCTCGCTGCGATAAAACTCATGAAGCAAGACGTCTCTCATATAGCGCGCGCACGTACGGTATGGATCGGCGGCATCCTTCTTTTGCTATTTTGGGGAGCTCTCGCTTATGCCCTCTTCGGATAAGGATACGTCAGGGCCAACGAAGAAATGAGACATGGCCGAGCGGGAGCGCCTGGAAATGAGCGCCAGACCACCAGCGCCCAAAACGAGTGCGAGCGGCGCACCCCAGAAAATGGCCGCGCCAAATAAGATCGACTCCATGTACACCTCCGGTAATGCGAGCGACTCGAAGTACGTAATTTATCTTAATGGAATATTTTTCTTTCGCAAGTGCAGCAAATGCAACTGACCGCAGCGCTGAGTCCCACAATCGGATTCGCAAATGCACGATCACCTTGATCGACCCATGGCCCGACCCCATCACCTATCAAGGGAGCAGTCCCGGTCTCGAGGCTCTGAGGCCAGACGCCCCTTCCGATATTTCGTATCAATGCTGCGGCACGGTAGGCGTTCGTTGGCCTGAGACCGGCGCAACAGGCTGGTGCCTGCCAAGTGACTTGAAACTTGATGGCACCACTGATAGGGGCCAGCCCCACACGGCGCGGACCCTTGTCTGCGACGACCAATTTCTATTGATTCGGAGTTCGGCGGGTTTATGCAAATCATCGTTCGCGACAACAATGTTGACCAGGCGCTGCGCGCCCTGAAAAAGAAGCTGCAGCGCGAGGGCGTCTATCGCGAGATGAAGCTGCGCCGTCACTATGAGAAGCCCAGCGAGAAGCGCGCCCGTGAGCGCGCCGCCGCCGTTCGCCGCGCCCGCAAGCTCGAGCGCAAGCGTCTGGAGCGCGACGGGGCCCGGTAAGACCGTCTGGACGCGCGCTCACCGGCTCGCGTCCGGCTCTCTCTTTACCAATCTTCGGCTCCCCAGCGGCGCCGCTTCAGGGTGGCCTTCAATGTCCTCGATCACCGCCGTTCCGTTGCAACCCGTCAAGCGGCGCGTGCTGGTATATCTGTGGGCCGGCATCGTCGCCACCGTGCTGGGCGCGGTTGCGCTTGCCTTGATGGCACCGACCGACCCGGTCACGGCCTTCCTCGCCAAGAATCGCCGGGAACCGGGCGTCGTGCAGACCCCCTCCGGCCTGCAATACAAGATCCTCAAGCCCGGCAAGGGTGGCGTGTCGCCGACCGATCAGGACGTCGCGCTGATCAACTATGAGGGCAAGCTGACCAACGGGACGACGTTCGACAAGTCGCAGCAGCCGACGCCGATGCCGGTCATCGCCGCCGACGAGAAGAGCGGCCGCCAGGGCATCGTCCCGGGCTTTTCCGAAGCGCTGAAGCTGATGACCAAGGGTGCCAAATACCGCTTCTGGATCAAGCCCAGTCTCGGTTACGGCGACAAGGCGGCCGGCCCGATCCCTGCGCATTCAGTGCTGGTGTTCGACGTCGAGCTGATGGATTTCCTCCCCGAATCGGTCATCCGCCAGATGCAGATGCAGCAGCAGATGATGCAGCAGCAACAGGGTGGCGCGCCGGGTGGCGGGATGCCGCCGGGCGCTGGCGGGCCGCCGGCTGGCCCCTGATTCCAGACGCCGATCGTCGAGCGCCCCTTTTCCGCTTTTCTCGATCTTTCCAGTTCCCAAGGAATCGCCCGATGGCCAGCATCCCTCCCAAGCCGAAGCGGGCCGTCGATAGCCGGGCGCTGGTTTTCCTCGCGATCGGCATCATTGTCGGTGCGCTGTTGACGCTGGCGGCGTTCGAGGCGCCGAGCGCATGGCGTGCCCTCAACGATCCGGCCCGTGCATTTCTGTCGAAGAACCGCAGCAGCGATTCGACGGTGGTCGAGACCGCGTCGGGGCTACAGTACAAGATTCTCAAGCCGGGCAAGGGCGGTGCCAAGCCAACCGATGCTGATGTTGCGCTGGTCAACTACGAGGGCAAGCTCACAGACGGAACGACCTTCGACAAGTCCGAGCAACCGACGCCGATGCCGGTTGTCGCAGCCGACGAGAAGACCGGTCGTCAGGGTGTGGTCCCGGGCTTTTCCGAAGCGCTGAAGCTGATGTCCAAGGGCGCCAAATACCGTTTCTGGATCAAGCCGAGCCTCGGTTATGGCGACAAGGCTGCGGGCCCGATCCCGGCGCATTCAGTACTGGTGTTCGACCTGGAGCTGCTCGATTTCCTGCCCGAATCGGTGATCCGCCAGATGCAGATGCAGCAGCAACAGATGCAGCAGCAGGGCATGGGCCCGCCACCCGGCGCCGGTGCGCCGCCGCCGGCCGGGGCGCCTGCCGGAAAATGAGCCTGACTCTCGCGTCGCCGCTTCGGAAAGGCGCCCTTCCATCGATCGTCCTGGTCGGAATTCTGTCGGGCGTTCCGTCAGGCGTCGTCCAGCCCGCGGTTGCGCAGGTAGCGCCCGATCCGGTCGCGACGTTCCTCGCCGGGAATCGCGGTGCAAAGGGTGTCGTCGAGACCGCCTCCGGCCTGCAATATCAGGTACTCGAACCCGGTGCCGACCAGGCAAGGCCGACTGACCAGGATGTGGCGCTTGTCAATTACGAGGGCCGGCTGGCCGATGGAACGACATTCGACAAGTCGGAGCAGCCGACACCGATGCCGGTGACGGAGGTCATCCCCGGCTTTTCGGAGGGCCTGAAGCTGATGACGCGCGGCGCGAAATACCGCTTCTGGATCAAGCCGAGCCTTGGCTATGGCGGCGAGGCGAGTGGACCGATTCCGGCAAATTCGCTGCTTGTCTTCGACGTCGAGATGATCGATTTCCTGCCCGAAGCGGTTGTTCGCCAGATGATGCAACAGCAGCAGGCGACCGACCCGGGCGCGGCGCAGCCAGGGACATCCCACTCCAAATAGGCGGGCTCGGGCACCGTGTCCCGCGCAACACGGCAGCTGCATCGACTGCACTTGCACCCGCGCGAATCGAGGCGCAAAGCCGCGCGAATCAGGGGGGAAACCCATGTTCGACGCTGTCGATCCGATTCTGCTCGCGCGCGCGCAATTTGCGTTTACGGTCAGCTTTCACTTCATTTTTCCATCCTTCTCGATCGGGCTGGCGAGCTATCTCGCAGTACTCGAAGCCTTGTGGCTGAGGACGGGCAAGCAACTCTATCTCGATATCTTCCGGTTCTGGCTGAAGATCTTCGCGGTCGCCTTTGCGATGGGCGTCGTCTCCGGGATCGTCATGTCCTACCAGTTCGGCACGAACTGGGCGGTGTTCTCCGACAAGACCGGTCCAGTGATCGGCCCGCTCATGGCGTATGAAGTGTTGACCGCCTTCTTCCTCGAAGCGGGGTTCCTCGGGGTGATGCTGTTCGGCATGGAGAAGGTCGGCAGGCGCCTGCATTTCGCCGCAACCTGCATGGTTGCGCTCGGCACCTTCATCTCGGCTTTCTGGATTCTCTCGGCGAACAGCTGGATGCAGACCCCGGCCGGCTATGCGATCAACGCACAAGGGCAGTTCGTGATGGCGGGATCGTGGCTGAAGGTCATCTTCAACCCCAGCTTCCCCTACCGGCTCGCGCATACGGTGATCGGCGCGTATCTCACCACCTCGCTGGTGGTGGGCGCCACGGGCGCGTGGCACTTGCTGAAGGACCGCACTGATCCGCATGCGCGGAAGATTTTCTCGATGGCGATGTGGATGGCCGCGCTCGTCGCTCCGATCCAGATCCTCGCCGGCGATACGCAAGGGCTCAACACGCTCGACCATCAGCCGGCGAAGGTGATGGCGATGGAAGGCCATTATAGCAGCCATCCCGACGGCGCGCCGCTGATCCTGTTCGGGATTCCCAATGGGCGCGAAAAGCGGATGGACTATGCGTTCGAAATTCCGAAAGCGTCCTCGCTGATCCTGAAGCATGATCTGAGCGCGCCGCTTGCCGGACTCGATACCGTTCCGGCCGATGAGCAGCCGCCGGTTGCGATCCTTTTCTGGTCATTCCGCGTGATGGTCGGCCTTGGCTTTGCCATGTTCGGGCTCGGGTTGTGGAGCCTCGTCGCGCGGGCGCGGGGCAGGCTCTATGACTGGCGCTGGCTTCACCGCGCGGGCGTGGCGATGGGGCCAGCTGGGTTTGTGGCGGTTATCGCCGGCTGGGTAACCACCGAGGTCGGGCGACAGCCCTGGACCGTCTGGCATTTGCTGCGCACCACCGAGAGCGCTTCGCCGCTGGCGGCGCCGGCGGTAGGCGCCTCGCTGATCGCTTTTGTGGGCGTTTATTTCGCCGTGTTCGGCATCGGCACCTGGTATATTCTCAAGCTGATCGCGAAGGGTGTCGAGCCAGGCGAGCCGGAACTCGGCCATGCGCCGATCCGTACCGCCGGGATCACGCCCGGGCCTGCGCAGCCGAGCGGAGGGCAGATGTCATGAGCGTCAATTGCGATCTCGCGACGATCTGGGCGTTCCTGATCGCCTTTGCGGTCTTCGCTTATGTCGTGCTCGACGGCTTCGATCTCGGCATCGGCATCATCTTTCCCGCCTTTGGCGTGGGTGAGGAGCGCGATGCGGCGATGAACGCGATCGCGCCGGTGTGGGATGGCAACGAGACCTGGCTGGTGCTTGGCGGGGGCGGCCTGATGGCGGCATTTCCGCTCGCCTTCGCGATCCTGATGCCCGCTTTCTATCCGCTGATCATTGCAATGCTGCTCGGCCTGGTGTTCCGCGGTGTCGCCTTCGAGTTTCGCTGGCGCGACCCACGGCACCGTGCCTTCTGGGATTTCGGCTTCACCGCCGGCTCAGTCGTCGCCGCGCTGGCGCAAGGCATCATCCTCGGCGCGCTGTTGCAGGGGGTGAAGGTCACCGGGCGCGGCTATGGCGGCGGCTGGCTTGACTGGCTGACGCCCTTCAGCCTGTTGACCGGGGGAAGCGTGCTCGCCGCTTATGCGTTGCTCGGCAGCACCTGGCTGATCGCCAAGACCGAAGGGAACGCGCAAAAACGGGCTTGCCGGCTTGCACGGCGCTACGGGATCATCACGCTGCTTGCCATTGCCGCAGTGAGCGCAGCGACTCCGTTCCTCGCCCATGACTATTATACGCGTTGGCTGACGATGCCCGGTATCCTGCTCACCGCGCCGGTTCCCGTGCTGGTCGCGCTGCTCGGGCTGATTTTCTGGCGGGCGCTCGGGCGGGGAGCCGAGAGTGCGCCCTTCCTGCTGACACTGGCTCTGTTCGCACTCTGCTTTGTCGGGCTCGGCATCAGCATGTACCCCTATATCGTGCCGGATGCAGTGACGATCTGGGCCGCGGCCGCGCCTGAATCCTCGCAGCTCTTCATGCTGATCGGGGCCGGGATCATGTTGCCGTTGATCCTCGGCTATACCGGATGGGCCTATTGGGTGTTCCGCGGCAAGGTCGGCACCGAAGGCTATCATTGATGACGGGTGATACGGCCGGACCTCTGTGGAAGCGGCTCGCCTGGATGGGCGCGATCTGGGCTATGAGCGTTGCCACGCTGGGCGCTGTGGCCATGGTGTTGCGATGGTGGCTTAATGGCTGAACAGCCGACGGCCGGGTTTCACCCGCCCTGTGCGCGTGGTAGCGCCTGCCGCCATGGAGGATATGCCGACCGAGCCCGCGGGCCGTGACAACCATCTGGTGAGACTCGACGTTCTCCGTTTCCCGCTGATCGTCCTGATCGTCTATCTCCATGCCAGCGGCGTCACCGCGAATTTCGCTGATGGGTCGCGCGCACTGGTGGATGCCCGGACGGTCGAAGGCGTGCAGATCGTGACCGGATCGATCGCGCGAATCGCGGTGCCGCTGTTCTTCATGATGTCGGGCTTCCTGTTTTTCCGCGGTGCGGCTTTCTCGGGGGAGATCTACCGGGCGAAATTGCGCAGCCGGGCGAAGAGCCTGCTCATACCCTTTCTTTTCTGGAATCTGGCACTGTTCGGCCTGGTAGCCATCGCCCAGGGCGTGCCGCCGCTTGCGCCGCTTTTCAACGGTGAGAACCAGGCGTTTGCGACGCTGACGCCTTTTCAGATGATCGATTTCATTCTGGGCATCACCCATTATCCGATCGCCTATCAATTCTGGTTCATCCGGGATCTGATGATCCTGGTCATCATGTCACCGCTACTGTGGCTCGCCGCGCGCCACGTGCCATGGATCGTGCTGACGGCGCTCACCGCCGCGTGGATCTTCAACATCTGGCCAACGCCAGTGCCGGCAGCGGAGCCGACCCTGTTCTTCTACCTGGGCAGTTTTGTCGCGATCCGGGGATGGTCGCTGTTCGAGGTCGACCGCCTCGGGTCGTGGCTCGCGGTGCCGTTCGTCCTTTTGCTCGTCGCGCTCCGCGCCGAGCAGCTAGCGGGGCATGGCAACTATCTGCTTCACCCGACAATGGCAGTCGGGCTTGTGCTCGCCCTCAAGGCGAGCCGCTGGCTGGCGGAATCGGCGTGGCTTCGCGATCGGCTCGTGGCGCTGGGCAGCGCATCATTCTTCGTTTTCGCGGTTCACGAACCGCTGGTCACGATCGGCAAGAAACTGGCCTTTCGTGCGCTGCCGATGACGGCAGCTACGGTACTGGCGACCTATGCCGTGCTGCCTGTCCTGGTGATCGGCCTCGCGCTCATTGCGCATCGCGTACTGAATGTCGTCGCGCCCGGTTTTCTGAGGCTCATTACCGGGGGTCGCTAGGCGTTTCGCCCGGATCACGGTGGGGCCGGATAATGCAACGCGCCGGCAAGCGCGAGGCACTGCCCCATCTGTGCTGCCTGGTCAGGCGCGACTGGGATGTCGATCCGCTCGTCGAACATCGAATAGTGCACGCCTGCCTGGACCCGGAAATGCAAAATGCGTTCGAAATGGTGGTTTCCCGCACCTTCTCGAGTGCTGAATGGTCGGAAAGTTCGACCGTTTCTGAAACAGAAATCGCCCCCTAACGCCGTTAGCCGCTCGACCCGGTCCCGCTTTAATTGACCGAATAATTATCGTTAAGATTGTTGATGCCGACGCCGTCGCCCCGCAGGACCAGCGCATGCGTCACACTCATCCCGATAAAGCCCGCTGCGCCGGTGATCAAAACCCTCATTCTTCGATCCCGACGTCACAATGTCCTGCGACCAGCAAAGATTGGCACCCGCGATAAGTCATGCCATCTCGGCCTTGCTGACCCAAGGCGTGGTGGGCGCGCTCTGGTAGCCCTTCCAGATTGACGGCAGAGCGGCTGGCCGGCCTGGAGCGGCGGCGTTTCGGTGAGCATGTCGTACCACGGACAAATCACGACATTTGCTTCTGATCTTGCTTTCGTGTTTTCTGCGAACACGGACATGGAATCCGAAAAGATGAGAGAGGAGTCGGTGCTAGCTGAGGATAGTTGCATGACGATGCTGATGCGGATCGCCCGGGGAATTCATGCAAGCCTTTCGGGCGCAGATTCGATCGAAGCCGACCAAGAGTGGGAGAGATTGTCGGTTAGCGAAAGATCCCCCTATACAACTGCAGCACTTCGCATGCTGACCATCATACGGACGCCGACTGACCAGATGCTGGCAGAGGGCAACCGCCGCGACCTACCGAGCGATGCCGCCAATATCTGGGAACGTATGGCCTATTGCGCCCTCCACGAGCGCAACTGAGGGGACAAGTCATCGTACAGAACGACCGCGGAACGTGACTCGTACCACGATGCCGACACACGGCCGTTTCAATGCAGTTTCTTGACAAGCTTGAGCTCCAAGTCGGGAAAAGGGGGATTGTCCTAAACCAGAGCGTGCTACGCCTTCATTGCCTCAATCAGCTTCTTGACTTCCTGGCTGCGGCCGCGCGGCAGGATCAGCA